>JAUVLP010000187.1 GCA_030600655.1 Candidatus Eiseniibacteriota bacterium | reverse complement strand
ATAGCGTTGAGCGAGGCACCCTGCAACAACGACGCGCCCAAGCCGTCCAGCGGCCTTCAGTTCGAGGCAACTCCGGACGACAGCAGATGATTCAGCAACCGCGGAAGCTATGAAAGAGCAGGTGTTAACCACGGCGACATCAGCTCCGTCAGGGTTACTCACGAGCTTGTGCCCCGCTCTGTCCAGAAGACCGAGCATGACCTCAGTGTCGACGAGGTTCTTCGGGCATCCCAGGGTTATGAATGCGATGTTCAAGATTCATTCACTGGAGTGAAGTCCTTGCTCAACGAAGCTGATCGATATCGTACGGTGAGCCTGTTAGAAGTTGGGCGCCCTCTGGTCGAACGAGTACGAACTCGCCTTGTGCAACGGGTGCCTCGAAGGTAGTCGACTTGAGGATGTATGAAGACCGGTCGCCTGCAGTCGAGTGGGCCGTGAGCCCGATGACAATCCAGGCCTCCGTGTCGATGGTAACATCGATTCGGGTCGGTTCGGCGAATCTCTCTTTGGGGCGCAGAGCGATTGTGACCACGTTCTGCGCTTCACTGCTTGTGATCATAGGGATATGTGGGTCAGGCTTGTAGTTGCTCAGGATCGCAGCAGGGTCAAGCACGACTCCGGCCGAGCCGATACGCGATACGAAGAACTGTCCGGTGGCCGGCACATAGATACGCAGGCTTTCCCCGTTCGAGACGATCCTTCCCCCGTCATCATACGACACCGACAGAAGAGCCGGTTTCACGAGAACAAGTCTGGCCGAGGAAAGCGATACAGTATCGGCCAGGGCCCAGTAGCTTTCCTGAGCGAATTCTATCGTGTAGCTTTCAGCTGCTGCGTAGCCTTCCAGCACGCGTTCCAGGATCGTTTCCGTGATCTCGCACTCTGCGGTGCCATTCTCCACGAGAAGGCTTTTGGGTTGCGAGGCAGGAGCCGAGAGGCAAAATGAGATCAAAACAGCTACCACGGTGGCTACTGTCGCCAGAGCGACACGCAGGATTGAGCGCCGGGTTGCCGGGTGAATCAAGGGGGCACTAGCGGCTTTTCTCATCGTACACCTCTTCTTCTTCTTCCTCTTCCTCGTATTCGTCGCCTTCTTCTTCGTATTCTTCTTCTTCTTCTTCTTCTTCTTCTTCCTCCTCGTCCTCTTCTTCTTCGTATTCGTCGTCGCCCTCTTCTTCTTCCTCATGTTTGTCGTATTCTACAGTGTTCTCTTCAAGGTCAGCGAATTCGCCGGTAGGATCAGAGACTTCCAAGGACTCGCTGTTGTCAGGAACGGCAGTGGCTGTCATGTCGCCATTCAGGTACTCGTCACCGACCAGAACATCCCTGGCCTTGCTTCCCTTGAAAGGTCCGACGATTCCATTGGCTTCGAGAAGGTCCATCAGACGTCCGGCACGCGCGTATCCAACTGAAAGGCGGCGTTGCAGGAGGGATGTTGATCCTACCTGCATGCCTACCACGATCGCGATGGCTTCTTCATAAAGGTCGTCCTTTCTCGTGGCCGACATCCTCGCAACGCTTCTGGAGTCTTCGAAGTCGAACATGTAGTCGGGGCTTCCCTGATTGCGCCAGTATGAGACAATCCGGGCGGTCTCGCTCGTTGAAATGAAGGCTCCATGGAGTCTGATCGGGTTGGGCTTCCCCGATGGCATGAAGAGCATATCGCCGTTGCCTAAGAGTGTCTGGGCTCCGTTGCGATCGAGAATCGTCCGGGAATCCGTCATCGAGATGACACGAAAAGCGATCCTGGAGGCGAAATTCGCCTTGATAACACCAGTGATGACATCGACTGACGGCCGCTGCGTGGCGAAGATCAAGTGGATCCCAACAGCCCTGGCCATCTGAGCAAGGCGTTGGACTGGCGCTTCAACCTCACGCGGGGCGCGGACCATGAGATCGGCGAACTCATCGACGATCACGACGACGTGTGGGAGCCTGTGCTTGTTATCGTCCGAAAGAGCGTCAATGTCATCCTTGTCCTCGATCCGCTCATTGAAACCGTAGATGTCACGCACGGCGAGGCTGGAAAGTATGTCGTATCGGCGGTCCATCTCTCCCACAAGCCACTGCAATGCCATGGCCGCGGATTTCGCTTCAGTGACGACCGGGGACAGAAGGTGCGGAATGTCGGCATAGCGCGGAAGCTCCAGTCGCTTTGGATCTATCATCAGGAAGCGGACTTCGTCCGGTGTGGATCGGCAGAGTATTCCTGTGATGAGTGCGTTGAGGCATATGCTCTTTCCCGATCCGGTGGCGCCGGCTACCAGAAGGTGCGGCATACCTGCCAGATCGGCGCAGTACACCTTTCCTGTTGTATCCTTGCCGAGAGCCAGAGGGATCTCAGAATCCAGTTTCTGGAACCCCTCGGATGCGAGAGTGTCCTTCAGATAGACGATCGCCGGATGCTCGTTAGGTATCTCTATACCGACAGCGCCCCTGCCGGGAATTGGAGCGATGATTCTTATCGCCGTGGCTCGCATCGCAAGGGCGAGATCATCCTGGAGGTTCGCGATCTGGCTCACCTTCACGCCCCTGGCGGGTTCGACTTCGAATCGTGTGATGACGGGGCCGGGACGGACATGCGCCACCGTTGCCTGAACACCGAAGTCCGCGAGCTTCTCTTCCAGAAGCTGCGAGCGTGCGAGCAGTTCCTCTCGCGACACCTCTCTTCCCGCATCCGCTGGTGGTTCATCGAAGAGCGATAGCGGTGGAAGCGTGTAGCCGGCGGACCTGCGGGGTTTTTTCGGAGCGACCTTGGCAGGACGCCGCGAGCCGCTGTGCTGAATTATGGTTGGTGTCTTCGGGGCCCGCTTCTTCTTTGCAGTTACCGCAGCCAGAGCGGGGTCGGGTCTCGTCTCGCGGGCCGCCTTCTGGACTGCACGTCTTCCCCGAGGTTCCTGTTCACCCACGTCCGCATGCCTTCGCCCCTTCGCGGGCTTCGCACGTGTGACCTTTTCGGGGCGCTCGTCGCGATCGAAGACTCTTCGGATGAATGAGATCACTCCTTCCCACAGGGAGGCAAGAGCTTCGCCGATGCGCTCCACGATTGCGATGAACGGTTCAGTCACGAGGTCGAGATCG
>JAUVLP010000165.1 GCA_030600655.1 Candidatus Eiseniibacteriota bacterium | reverse complement strand
TCCCCATTCCGCTCCCTCCTACGACAGCCGAACAACAAGCCATCGCTGAGGCGTTGAGCGATGCGGATACCCTCATCGAGTTCTTGGAACAACTCCTAGTCAAGAAGCGCCGGGTCAAGAAGGGCGCCATGCAGGAATTGCTCACCGGCAAGAGGCGGCTGCCGAGTTTCGGCGGGGAGTGGGTGGTGAAGCGATTGGCGGAGATCGCGAACATCCGCAGTGGGGGCACTCCGAGCACAACGCAACCCCAGTTCTGGGATGGAGATGTCCTGTGGTGTACGCCCACGGATATTACTGCGCTAGATGGCTTCAAGTATCTGAACAGAACGAGCCGAACGATCTCGCAGCAAGGACTGGAGGCCAGCTCAGCAGAACTCATTCCGGCCAACTCAATCGCGATGACCTCGAGGGCGACGATTGGCGAGTGCGCGATTAACCAAGTGCCGGTTACGACCAACCAAGGCTTCAAGAACTTCGTGCCGAACGAGACCGTCGATGTGGAGTTCCTTTACTACCTTCTGCTCACGCAGAAACAGGGATTCATCAGCCTGTGTGGTGGAAGCACCTTTCTGGAGATCGGCAAGGGACAGCTAGCTGCATATGAGGTGCGATTGCCAGAGACGACGTCCGAGCAAATCGCCATCGCGGCCATTCTCTCCGACATGGACGCAGAGATCACTGCGCTGGAGGCCAAGCTCGCCAAGGCCCGAGCGCTCAAGCAGGGCATGATGCAGGAACTGCTCACCGGGAGGATTCGTCTCGTATGAGCACCGTCGGCCAACCCGAACGCGCCACGCAGAACAGGATCATCGCCCTCTTCAGCGACGAGCTGGGCTACCGCTACCTCGGCGACTGGACCGACCGCGACGGCAACAGCAACATCGAGGAGGGCTTGGTATCGGCATGGCTGACCAAGAGCGGCTATACACCGGCGCAGATCAGCGCTGCCCTTCACAAGCTTCGCACCGAGGCGGACAACCACAGCCGTACGCTCTACGGCAACAACCAGGCCGTCTACAACTTGCTGCGCTACGGCGTGCCCGTGAAGATCGAGGCGGGCAAGGTGACGGAAACCGTCCACCTCATCAACTGGCAGGATCCGGAGCAGAACGACTTCGCCATCGCCGAGGAGGTGACGCTCAGGGGGAACCATGAGCGGCGGCCGGACCTCGTGCTGTATGTGAATGGCATCGCCGTTGGAGTTCTGGAGCTGAAGAACAGCCGGGTGAGCATCGGCGAAGGCATCCGTCAGAGTCTCTCGAACCAGCAGCCGGAGTTCAACTCCTGGTTCTTCAGCACGGTGCAGTTCATCTTCGCCGGCAACGACTCCGAGGGACTGCAGTACGGCGCCATCGGGACTCCGGAGAAGTACTTCATGAAGTGGAAGGAGGACGAAGCGGAAGACAGCCGCTTCAAGCTGGACAAGTACTTGCTCAGGATGTGCCGCAAGGACCGACTCATCGAGCTGCTGCACGACTTCGTGCTCTTCGACGGCGGTGTGAAGAAGCTGCCGCGCGTGCATCAGTACTTCGGCGTCAAGGCCGCTCAGGCGCATGCACGTGAGAAGAAGGGCGGCATCATCTGGCACACGCAGGGCAGCGGCAAGAGCATTGTGATGGTGCTGCTCGCGAAGTGGATCTTGGAGAACAACCCCAACGCCCGCGTTGCCGTCATCACCGACCGCGACGAGTTGGACAAACAGATCGAGGGCGTCTTCACTGAGATGGGCGAAGCCATCAAGCGCACCAGCAGCGGCCGCGACCTCATGAGCCAGCTCGGCCAAGCCAAGCCGCGCCTGCTCTGTTCGCTGGTACACAAGTTTGGGCGCAAGGACGTGGACGACTTCGACGCCTTCATCAAGGAACTGGAGGCCCAGCCCAGTCCGACCGTGGGGGAGGTCTTTGTCTTCGTGGACGAGTGCCACCGCACGCAGAGTGGCAAGCTGCATCGGGCGATGAAGGCCACGATGCCCAACGCCGTCTTCATCGGCTTCACCGGTACCCCTTTACTCAAGAAGGACGCGCAGACCAGCTTGGAAGTGTTCGGCAACTACATCCACACCTACAAATTCAGCGAAGGTGTGGAGGACGGGGTCGTGCTGGATCTCATCTATGAGGCGCGGGACATCGATCAGCGGCTTGGATCCGAGGATAAGATCGACGCCTGGTTTGAGGCCAAGACGAAGGGGCTGAACGACTGGCAGAAGGCTGAGCTGAAGAAACAGTGGGGCACAATGCAGAACGTGCTCAGCTCCCGATCGCGCATGGACCGCGTGGTGAACGACATCTTCTTTGATTCCAGCGTGAAGCCTCGCCTGTCCAGCGAGCGCGGCAACTCCATCCTGGTGGCCTCCAGCATCTACGAGGCGTGCAAGTACTTCGACTTGTTCCAGAAGACCCCGTTCAAGGGTCAGTGCGCTGTCGTGACCTCCTACAACCCGCAAACCAGGGACGTGACGTTGGAGGAGACCGGCACCAACACCGAGACCGGCAGGCAGTTCATCTACAACATCTACACCGAGCTGCTGAAGGACGTCGATGCCAAGCCGGGCATGACCAAGACCGAGACCTATGAGGAGTGGGCCAAGGCGCTGTTCACCAAGGAGCCGGCGAACATGAAGCTGCTCATCGTGGTGGACAAGCTGCTCACTGGCTTCGACGCCCCCCCTGCACCTACATGTACATCGACAAATCCATGCAGGACCACGGCCTGTTCCAGGCCATCTGCCGCGTCAACCGCCTGGACGGTGAGGACAAGGACTTCGGCTACATCGTTGACTACAAGGACCTCTTCAAGAAGGTCGAGAACGCCATCGCTGTTTACACCTCCGAGCTGGATCACAGTGCGGGCGGGGCCGACCCGGAGGTGTTGCTGCAGGACCGCCTCAAGAAGGGGAAAGAACGGATCGACAATGCGCTGGAGGCCCTCGCCCTGATGTGCGAGCCGGTCGAGCAGCCCAAGGGTGAGCTGCAGCACATCCACTACTTCTGCGGTAACACGGAGATTCCGGCGGACCTGCAGGAACGAGAGCCGCAGCGGGCCGCGCTCTACAAGGCGACCGTGGTTCTGGTGCGCGCCTACGCCAGCATCGCCGACGAATTGGAACCCGCAGGGTACAGCGGTGCCGACATCCTCCGCATCAAACAGCAGCTCGATCACTACTTGGATGTTCGCGAGATCATACAGAAGGCGAGTGGCGAGACCCTCGATCTCAAAGCCTACGAGGCCGATATGCGGCACCTCATCGACACCTACATCGAGGCGGACGACTCGAGGAAGATCTCGCCCTTCGACGACATGGGTTTGCTGGAGCTGATTGTGAAGACAGGCATCGCTAGGGCCATCACGGAGCAGCTCGGTGGCCTGAAGGGCAACAGAAACGCCATCGCTGAGACCATCGAGAACAACATCCGGCGGAAGATTGTCAAGGAACACCTCAGCGACCCGGCCTTCTTCGAGAAGATGTCGACTCAGTTGCAGGAGATCATCGAACTCCGGAAGGCCAAGGCTATCGAATACGAGGAGTATCTGAAGCGCGTAGCGGAGCTGGCGAATAGGGTGGAAGCAGGAAGATGGGATGATACGCCCGAGAAGCTAGATACACCGGGGAGAAGGGCGATCTACAGCAATCTACAGCAATGGATATCGTCCCGCGACGCCCGCGGCGTTCGCGAGCCTGATGTTCCCTACGGCACCGGG
>JAUVLP010000236.1 GCA_030600655.1 Candidatus Eiseniibacteriota bacterium | reverse complement strand
AGCCCTGCCAAGGCGAGGCTCGCCGCAGATGGGCTCGGAGGCCCATACAATGGGCTATACAGCACAGTAGAGGAGATATCAGAGAGTGGTCTTGCAGGGGGATCTCCTAGAAAAGCGAGAGTACGCCAAAAAGAGTACTTGACACGACGGCCACAGTCGACTATGATGCTAATCAGACAGGGACAGCGAGAGGAGGTAGACATGGGCAGGAAGCGTAGAAGCGAGAAGGCGGACGAGGTTCAGGAGACCGGGGCGGCGGACAGCGGTGCTCCCAGGGGGTCGCTAATGACCGTCAGCGAGCTCGCCGAGTGGCTGAAGATCTCCGAGAGGACCATTCGACGGTGGGCTGGTGCAGAGGAACTGGGGTTCCCGGTGCTTCGGTTCGGGCGGGAGTACCGATTCGACGAGAACGAGGTCAAGAGCTGGATGCGGGATCAGGCTCGAATCAAGGACAGCTGGAGACGCCAGGAGCTTGAGGGTAGTGAGAAGAGAGGCGAGGGGCTCCGTCCAGCTCTAGCGCAGCTGGTCAAGGGGGCTCCAGAGGAATACCGAGAGCTCGCACGTAGAGTAGACAGTGTGATCATGCGCGTGGCGAAGTCACACGGCATGAAGGTCAGCGAGGCGTGGAAGGACAACGGCCGGCGGCTTGTCTATGGGGTGCCGATTCACCACAGAGGGCAGCCGGTCTCGAGCTTCGCGATTGTCGATGTGGTTGCCCCGAATCCGTACAAGGGCATGCGGGCACGGGTGCTCTACCCGGAGTCAAGCCAGGACCAGCTCGTTCCGTCAGATGAGTGGAAGCTCGTTGCGAAGGGAAGCAGCTGGATCTACACGAGTCTGCGACCCGAGATGGGCCTCTCTGATTTCAGGACGCGGGTGATCGCGTCCTTGGAGTATGTGCTGAAGCGCGGGCAGTGAGAGTCGGTGGCGGTTGGCCGCCACCATGCGTGACAAGAGCGACCGAGTGATCGTTGGAACGGTCAAGGCGAAGGACGACGAGGAGGTACTGATGATGAGAGACGAGAGCAGGACGACCAGGATCGGTATCTTCTACGACGGTGTGTTCTTCAACCGTGGGAGCAACTACTTCAACTTCTGTCACGAGCGAAGAGCGAGGATCCGCATCGCGGGACTCCACGAGCTCATCTGCGCCGAGGTGGCTACGAGCCAAGGGAGAGAGGTGCGGGACTGCCAGGTGGTCGAGGCACACTACTTCAGAGGAAGACTCACAGCGAGCGAAGCTGAGGCCAAGGACCTCCTGCTCAGGGAGCGCAAGTTCGACGACGTTCTGATGAGAGAGGGAATCACAACTCACTATCTCGAGATGACCTCGCGCGGAGAGAAGGGCGTCGATGTGCTTCTTGCTCTGGAGGCTTTCGAGCACGCTGTGGAAGGTAGGCTGGACGTATGCGTCCTCATCACCGGCGATGGCGACTTCCTTCCGCTCGTTCGCAAGCTCAGAGCAGCGGGCATTCGCGTCATGGTGGTCGGATGGGACTTCGAGGATACCGACGATCTCGGTGTCGCGCACCAGACCTTCACATCCAGAGGACTACTGAGAGAGGCGCACCATCAGCTCATCCTGACCAATCTGGTTCAGGATGAGACGCGAATGGAGGATCCTCTCGTGAAGGGCCTGTTCATGGATTCGAGAGGACATGCCCGGGGTTCATCGTTCGCGGGACAGCACGTGTCACCGAGCCGAGCCGATGGAGGAGAGCAGATGCCGCAGGACGAGGAAGTCCGGCTCGGTGTCATCCACTCCCTCAAAGAGGGATTCGGATTCATCGACCCGTTTGACGAGCGGGAGAACGTGTTCTTCTTCCACAGAGACGTCGAGGGATCCACATTCGACGAACTCGAACCGGGCACGCAGGTTCAGTTCACCATGGGAGTCAACCACGTGGGCGCGTGCGCTCGTCATGTCAGTGTCCTGCGTCTCAATGAATGGCACGTCGCGTCCCCAGGTGAGGGGCTGCACAGCCAGCATCAGTGAAGCGACGACAGAGGTCCGCTGGTTCTTGCGGTGTTCAGTGCGAGGAGCGGAACCGAGGATACGGAGGCATGCGATGAACGTGACTGAGACGCG
>JAUVLP010000160.1 GCA_030600655.1 Candidatus Eiseniibacteriota bacterium | reverse complement strand
TGGCGCACGAGAACAACTGTCTCGTACGATACTTCGCCCAACACGGGGACTTCCCACAGGATGCTGTAGAGCAGCGGGTTCTCTGGTACGAAGACAGCGCGCCGTGGCCAAGTTTCCCACTCGAAACGCTCGCCGGGGGTGACTTCTTCTTGGAGCCTGGTCGGCCGAAGCTTCTCTACTGGGGATGGCCGACAGCGAGTGAAAAGGGCCGGTTGATCTACCAGGATCTCGATGCGTTGCGCACCGAGTTTCCCGAAGTGGAGTTCCTCTGGTTGACGTCGTACACGAGTGATGACACGCTCGCCGAGATGTGGACCTACAGCCACCGCATCGGCCTCGATAAATACCATCCTGACTGGTACGGACTCCCACTCGAGGAGTTCCTCGATAGAGCTCGGGAAGGCCGCGATCAAGAACTGGAAGAGATCCGTGCGGACATTGTCAGCAACGCCCGCGAATGGATAGGCCTCCTTGATCCAGATGGCCGGTTGGGGATGTTCTGGACGGTCTTTGCGCGGCCCAGTGTGATGATCCTCGACGCCGATGGGGCCGTCCTCTTCCCGATTACCTTCTATCCCACGAACGTGATCAATGACGTTGTGTACGTGCATCCAAAGGCAATCGAGGAACTTCGTGCAATCTTAAATCAAGCTATGGAACGGAACTAGAGAAATGAAGCACCGGTTTCGCAGTGTCATCGCCCTGGCGTTGGCTACGGCGGCCCTTTTCGTCGGCATCGCACTGCGTACAGGGGTGCAACAGGATCTCGCTGACCTCGTCGGACAGGTTGGGGCCGATCTCTTCTTCGCCTTTCAACAAGGGGGAGCCGGCGATGGTTTCTCAGAGAAGGACATGGATGCCGTCGCCAACCTCCCGGGAATTGCAAGCGTTGCCGGACAGGGACGCAACTCCACCTTCTACGTGCCGGGCCAAGAATACACGATCACATGGCTCAATGTCAGTGCAAACTATCCTGCTGTTCTCCGACTACCCTTCGCCGAGGGGCGCTCCTTCCGCTCGGACGATGAGAGCGTAGTCATCCTCGGCGCGGAGGTGAAGGACGTCATCTACGGCGATCAGAGTCCGATTGGAAAAGACTTGGAGGGTTTCAGAATCATCGGCGTCCTTCCCCCGATCCCAGCGGAGGATGTGGTTCGCGAGTATCTCAACCGCAGGGTCCTCACCCTTTCCACACCCGACCCATTCTCCTTGACGAGCGATTCAGGGGGATTTGAAAGGATGTTGATTCGCGCGGATGGTTCCCTCCGAAAAGCCGAGAAGTCCGTTCGCGAACTGTTTCCCGACGTTCAGATCCTCCCTGTGACCCGCTACTACTCCCTGGTCTCCAGCGGGCAGGTGATCAGCCTCAACCGTGTGCTTATCGTCTCTGCCGTCGGCCTTCTCCTGATGGCTGGTGTCCTGATCACCGCGCTTCTCTCCCTCTCCACCCTCAAGCGCACCCGCGAGATCGGCATCCGGCGTGCCCTCGGCGCGACAGCAAGAGACATCCTCCGCCTCTTCCTACACGAGGGGGTGACCACCTCGCTCCTCGGGGGTATCTCCGGACTGGCCCTAGGGATTCTGGTCCTCGTCACCATCAAGGAGAAGGTTGCTCTCTCCTGGCTCCACCTCGCGGTCCTTCCGTTCACGCTTCTGATCGGCCTTGTGGCGAGCTTCCTCCCGTCGTGGCGCGCCGCTCGCCTCTCCCCGATTGAGGCAATCGGGCAGCGCAGTCTGTTCGTCTCCCACCGCGGACGTTCTCTCCCCCTGAAGACGATCGTTGCCCTCTCCGTCGCCGTTGCCACGTGCGGACTCGTGATCCTCATAGGAACCCAGACCACGTCCCAACGCGTCACCGACAGCATGTGGGGGAACATCGACGAGCGAACACTCCTCGTCCGCGCTCCACGCGAGAGTATCCTCCCGCCTCCCAATCTGGTTCGTTCTGACGCGGATCTCCTTACCTCGACGGCTACGCTGGAGCTCGTCGTCCCCTTCGTCTCGAGGTCGATCCGGGTTGGGGTCACGGCATCCGCCGTCGGTGATCGCTTTCGCGATCTGCGCCTCCTCAATATTACGGCCGGACGGGATCTAACGGACGACGATCTGCGCGACGGCGATCCGGTCTGTCTCCTCTCCGACTCGCTCGCCGACAAGTCGTATGAGGGGGAGGCGGTAGGGCAGTCCATCACTGTCCGAGGGGCCTCGTTCCGCGTCGTCGGCCGGTTCAGTGACACCCGGACCGGGCGTGAGTTTCCGGCAGACATCGTCATCCCTTTTGCCTACCAAAACATCCTCGAGCCGTGGCATACTCGATTCTTGGTCCGCGTCTGGCCAGGCGAGGAAATTCCACGGGTGTGTGAGCAAATCGTAGAAACATTTCATGTCCGCTATCCCGATCGAGCCCGGGTAACCGTCACCTCCGTGAACGGGCTTCAAGCCAAACTAGTGCACTTTTTCCGTTCCGCTGCTGTTCGGCTGGGACTGTTCGCCGCCATTGCCACCCTGCTCGCCGCCGGGGAGATCGGGACTCTCGTCCGGTTCCTTCTCGCGCAACGGACGCTCGAATTCGGCGTGCGGCGTGCCGTGGGGGCCAGACGATCCCATCTGATGCACCTCGCCGCGTGTCAGTCCGCGCAGATCGTTCTTCCCGGCGTGGTACTCGGTGCGCTGATCGGAGGGCTGCTGACGCCGCTGTTCCTACGCTGGCTCTACATCCTCGAACGCCCGTCTGTCCTTGCCGTCGTCCTACCTGCGATTCTGATGACGAGTCTTGTCTTCCTCGTCACGGCACTACAGGCACGAAAGCACGCCTACACTCTACCGGCAGAACTTCTAGAAAAGGGGAGAGAATGATCGAACTACATGATGTTTATAAAACCTACCCCCGGGGCATGTCCAAAGTGCACGCGATCCGCGGCGTCGACCTTGAGATCGACAAAGGTGACTTCGTCACGATCCGCGGACCGTCGGGATCCGGCAAGTCCACTCTCCTGAACCTGATCGGCCTCCTTGATGAGGTATCGTCTGGCCGGATTATTCTCGACGGGGTCGACACGAGAGGGCTGTCAGACGCCGAGCGGTCGCGCCTTCGCAATCGGACGATCGGGTTCGTCTTCCAGCGGTTCAATCTCATCCCGGAACTGACCGCCTGGCAGAACGTCGCTCTACCGGGGCGGTATGGGGGAATCCGGAAACGGGATCAGAGGGCACGTGCACTTGAACTGCTGGAACGGGTCGGCCTTGCTGACCGAGCCGAGCATCGACCGGCTGAGCTGTCCGGCGGGGAGGAGCAGCGGGTGGCAATCGCTCGCGCCCTCTTCATGGAATCGCCGCTCGTCCTTGCCGACGAGCCTACGGGGAACCTGGACTCTCAGCTTGGCCATGAAATCATGTCTCTGTTCGGCATGATCCACGCAGGCGGCACGACGATCCTCATTGTGACACACGACGCTTCCGTGAGTTCGTACACCCAGCGAGAGATTCACCTTCAGGATGGTCGAATCGTGACAGTAGCTGCTGACACAGGGCGAGACGAAGCCGCAGCGCCCAACTAGCACCATCGGCGCCGATCTACTCCCATCGAACAGGTGAACCGTCGCGGGACGGCGGATCGCGATCTCCGAGAATTTCTTGAACAACCAGTTGCCGATCTGCTCCTGCGCGGCTACCATCTCCCCACGATGCGAAATTGAGTGATTTAGCAAGTGAGAGATTTGAGTAATTTGATCCCCAATCTCTCAATCATCCGCTCTCCCGATCGTTCAATCGCTAAATCTTTCGATTCGTGATGAGTAACCTGCGCCAAACAAGTACCGTGGAGGTTTACAGATAAGATGACAAGCCGACAGATGCAAATTACAGCAGACAACGACACACGACGTGGAATTTACGCTAAC
>JAUVLP010000140.1 GCA_030600655.1 Candidatus Eiseniibacteriota bacterium | reverse complement strand
CGATCGAGTCCGAAAGGCCTGTGAACAGCATACGACTAGCGTATGCAGCCGACGAGCTTGGCCGTCACGCCGACTGCACCGCGGGCTGCCGCCCGCGACGCACCCCCCGCGCCAGCCTTAACGCTCGCAGGTGATACGCGGTCCGTTAGGTGTCCCGCACCCTCAACTTGGGAGGCAAGGAATTGCACGGACTGTCGCGTGTGAGAATCGTGAATTTCCGCTCCTGCGTTGACACTGCAATCGACTTGGCTGACTTCACGCCGATGGTTGGGTGCAACAATGGCGGCAAGTCAAACATCCTGGCTGCCGTGAAGTGGCTACTTCGTCCCAAGAGCCTGTCTGCAGCCGACTTCAACGAGGCATCCGGTCCAGTCTCAGTTGAGGGACTGGTAACTGGCATCACGAGCGAGATACTGGCAGGTGTTCAAGAGAAGCATCGCAAGAAGATAGAGCCGCACTGCGCGGATGGAGTCCTTCGTGTTCGGCGCTATCAAGCATCTCCAGGCATGTCCGTCAGCCAGGTGAGGCTCGAGATTCCTGATGACGATGACGGTTGGGAGAAGGCTCCAACTGGAATCCCCGAGGGACTCCAGGCGCTTTTCCCCGAGCCGATTGAGATAGGCGCCATGGAGAATGCAGCCGAGGATGCCGGGAAGTTCAAGACCAGCACGACCATCGGGAAGCTGATCGGAGACATCATCGAGCCGATACGAGAAGAGCACGGAGAAGCGATCCGCAAGGAACTTGAAGGACTTCGCTGCAAGCTAGATGCCGATGGAAGTGATCGGCCAGCCCAAGTCTTGGAATTCGACACGGCTGCGAACGAAGCTCTCAGTTCTTTCTTTCCCGACGTGACTCTACGGCTGCACATTCCGACGCCAGACCTGAGTGCCCTCTTCAAGACTGGGACCATAAAGGTGTACGAGCAGGACGGGGTAGGGCGAGAGATCACTTGTCTCGGCCACGGGGCACAGAGGGCAATCCAGATGGCTCTCGTCAGGTGCCTGGCCGACAGAAGCTCCGAGCGCGTCGCCTCGGCTCGCAGAGTGCTGCTGGTCGAAGAACCCGAGCTCTACATGCACCCTCATGCACTCGAGCAGGTCAGGCTCTCCTTGAAGAGACTCTCAAAGGCGGGCTATCAGGTCTTGGTTGCGACTCACTCTCCCTTGGTCATTGCCCCCGAAGATGTTCCTGACACTCTGCTGATCCGGAAATCAGATGGCCGCGGTACTGAAGCTCGCCAGACTCTGCGCGACGCCGTCAAGTCAGCTGTGGCAGACAATCCCAGTCAGGCTCGTGTTCTCTTCTCCCTGTCCAATTCCAGCCAGCTGCTCTTTGCCGACAAAGTCGTCCTAGCGGAAGGGAAGACCGAGCATGTTCTCATTCCCGCTCTCTTCGAGCAGGCGCTTGGCGAAGGCCGAACGCTGGGTCTTGCCCGGGTCGCCCTAATCAGCCAAGGGGGTGTAGATAACACGCATAAGTCGATGGAGATACTCAGAGCAATGAACGTACCCTGCAAGGCGATTGTCGATCTCGACTATGCGTTCAGGGGTGCTCTAAGCGCAGGGTACCTGGACTCTGCTGACCCCGACTTGGTCGCTAGCCGCGGCATTCTCAGCAGCATCGCCGCTAAGGAGGGTTGTCCACTCTCCGGCGCTGGACTGCCCATGAACGGAGGACCACTCACATCGCGAGAGTTGTTCGCGAAGCTCGGCACGGACGCTGGCGCGGCTGCTCGCCTGAAGAACCTGCATGAGAAACTACTGAAGAAGGACATCTGGCTCTGGACACTCGGGTCTATGGACGAACACGTTGGCCTCAAGACAAAGTCGGAATCCGCTTGGGCCAGCTTCCTAGACAGCCTCCTGCAGTCTCACATGTCGGCCGTGCACGATGAGGACGGCGTGCGGGCGTTGGCGAAGTGGATGGAGAGCTAAGTGCGGGATACCTAACTAGCGTATGCAGCCGACGAGCTTGGTTTTCACGTCGGCTGCAGGCGCGGCTTCGCCGTGGCACACCCCGCGCCAGCCTTAACGCTCGCGGTTGATGCGCGGTCCGTTAGGGTGCGCTTGGCAGCGTAGGTCGAAGGAGATTCGATGTGGCCAAACAGAAGCTGACCGACAGGGAGGCCAAGGCCATCCTGAGGAAGTGGCCTGTGAGAACAACGGCCCAATGGTCCACTCCTCACGGGAAGGGCTACTGGATTCGCGCGCAACCGCCAGACGAGGGAAGTTCTGTGGCGGCGCCGAGGATCGGCTACCCAGGTGCCAAGCTCTTCCACACACAGCCCGACGGCATGTGGGTCTACTTGAACGAATCCGACTTCGCGGATGTCGTGTGCATCGAGTCGTGTTGCGACACTCAGAACCTGAACGACAAGCGACCAAGAGCATCACCGAAGAGCCGAAGGCGGATCTAGTGCTGCCCGTCCGGTTCTGTCAGGTGCTCTTCGCCCTTCCGAATACGGAGTACGCGAAGTGGACGGCCAACAACGTCCCAGCTGGCCACGAGTACTTCTGTCGTCACTCATCGCTCGATAGCTGGGGGAGTCAGCAGATGCAGTCGTTCTTGGACCGCATGTCGTTTGCCTCGCACTTCTACACGGCGCCAGGGAAGTAACCGGCTCCGCCGACTGCTCGGCATGGAGGACATCGTGTTCGATCCCGCATCCTTCTCGTACGAGTGCCCAAGCTGCTCAGGGTGGCATCCTGCTCCGTTCACCGGGACTTGTCCGAGTTGTGGCTTCAACGCCAGTCATTTGTCCGGGACGCACCTGACGGATTTCCAGCAGAGAAAGTACGAGAAGCACACGGTCCTGCTGACCGGAAGCAACATACCGCTTGGCCCCGGGCAGAGCTACAACGCGTCCTTCGACCACAGTGGTGACGCGTTGCTGGGCGATTTGGTGAGGTTTGCGGTCACCTACGGCGACAAGGGCTATGTGGACTCGGTGCACGGGGGTCACAAGGTCCAAGTGAGGGCAGCCTTCGTGCCTGAGATCATAGGAACAGGAACGTCCTACTGCAGCTCTGGTGGAATCGCGTGCTCGGGGGTGTGCCTGATAGCTCCTCAGAGCTTCCAATGGGGTCATCCGATACCCATGCTCGATGAGTGGGTCGCGGAGCGCTTCCGGGGGGTGGAGGGGACCTGTGCCTCTTGCGGAACGAACACTCCCTTCGGAACGGCATTCTGCGAGAGCTGCTTGGGCGACATTGGATATGACTGGAGTGTGACACTCTAGGTCGGCGCAACAGGCCTATGGTAACATGGCGATATGGCTGAACGAGCGAAGACACAACACTTCGTCCCACGCTTCCTACTCCGGCGCTTCTGCGAGGAGGTGCGCCGGAAAAGGCGCACTACGCACAGGCTCTTTGTACACAGCCTCGACGACGGGCGTGTGTTCCGGACGGGGCTCGGCAATGTTGCAGCGAGCAACCGCTTCTACGACCTCACCGTCAACGTCGAGATCGTTCTTAGCATCGATTCATCGTTACAGGAGCTTGAATCGCTCGCGGCGCCAGCCATCGCTAAGCTTGTGCAGGGCCGGGACCTCGGTGCGCTCACGGCCGATGACAGGGCAGCCATCGCTTTCTTCGTCACGGTGCAGGCAATTCGCGGACCTGCGACTCGCACGGACATGGCGGCCCTTCCTCAACAGCTGGCAGAGCGCTTGTCAAGGCTGGGTCCGCTGTCAGACACCATCAAGCGGCAGCTCAAGCTTGACGATCCCGACGCGTCTACTCGGAGCCACCTGCGCATCATCGAGGACACCTCCAAGGTATACCCGGTGCTCGTGGATAGAGTCTGGCGACTCCATGTTCCGCCTGATGGTTGCCGCTTCGCTCTGTCTGACAACCCGGTCTTGCGGTACAACGACCTCGACCTCAGGCCCTACGGCAATCTCGGGTTCTTGTCGAAGGGCGTTGTCCTGGAGCTCGCGCTCTCGCCAACGCTCAGTCTGGCGATCATCGAGCCCTCTCCGTACAACGTAAGGGAAGGAGAGGTCATTCGGTTCACTGAGAGCAACCTGCTCTACTACAACTACATCCTAGCTCACCGTGCCGAGAGACAGCTTTACGCCAAGAGAGCATCGGACTTCGACGTGCGCCAGGGTATGTGGGAGGAGGGTCCGAGGATGAAGATCGACGGCCTCGATTTCCCGGAGCCCACGCCCGATGACGTTGAGCAAAGGGACGAACAGCAGGTGAACGACCGGGAACATAGGTAACAGATTAGTCTAGGTACATGGGTAACACTTTTCGTCTGCGTTTTCTACCGAGAGCGTCTTCGATCTTCAGTTCTTTCTCATGGAAACGGCCGAGCGCGATGACAGCCGGTGTAGTATCATGCGGGAGAGGAATGATTGGATCCCTCATCGTGATTGACGGGCAGGTGACATGAACCCCATCTATCTTGACTACAACGCCACCACGCCGATCGCTCGGGAGGTAGCCGAGGCGATGGAGCCCTACCTCTACGAGCAGTTCGGGAATCCATCGAGCAGTCACCCCTACGGCGTCGTTGCGAAGCGAGCCGTTGAGTCTGCCCGTTCCGCGGTGGCGGCGCTCCTCGGCTGCCAAGCTGCAGAGGTGATCTTCACGAGCGGTGGAACGGAGAGTAACAACTACGCCATCAAGGGCGCGGCCTTCGCCCGC
>JAUVLP010000208.1 GCA_030600655.1 Candidatus Eiseniibacteriota bacterium | reverse complement strand
GCGGCAGACCTCCGTCCAGATCAGGCGCTCGAGCCAGTCCAGCGAATCCACGACGACTGTGCGGAACGCGTGCTTGTCGGTGTAGAGCTCCGACAGGGCCCGCATAGCCTGATCGAAGGTCGTGGTGAGCGGGAACTTGTCGCACTCGATCTCGCCCAACCCGTCTTCCGTCTGGATGAAGACGGGCTTGGGCGCGCACGAGGCGAACGTGCTCTTCCCGACGCCGTGCGTTCCGTAGAGCATCAGGCGCCGGGGCGCCTGGCTCCGGCCGCTCGCAATCTGCTCCAGCAGCTTGGCCACCATCGACTACCTCCTTCCGTCAGGTCTATATGCCTTGGGGATGTCTGGTCGGGGACTCGGACACCCGCCCTTCTTCTCGAGGTAGGTCACGATGAGATCCGCTAGAATCCCTACCACCTCGTCGGTCTCCTTCTCAGAGAGCCCGCCGTAATGGCGTCTGAGATCAAGCTGTGTGCGCGACGTCACCAGCTAGTCCTCTCTCAGACAGCGGAGGAAGTCGGAGATGGCAGGGTGTGGCTTCACATTCGGGCGCTGGTGCTGCAGCTCGATCTCATCGAGCGGGAGCTCATCGTCCAAGCGACGCAGTGTCCTACTGCGGATCGCATTGAGGTTCCTTACTAGGCGCCAGACGAGATCGTTGTCGATCTCGTGGACGGCAACCAGTCCTCCGATAACGAGCGCCTCTTCCTCGAAAATGTCGTCGATCATGCCTCGGGCTTCAGCTTTGCTGATCATTGTCGGACTCCTTGAACGGTGATGTGCCACTCGCATCCGGACTTCAAAGGGGTGACGAACGTGCCGACGGGGACAGAGCTCGACGCGATCACGTCACGTTCTCCTCAAACCGTCGAATCACCGCCTCGGCCCTCTGACGCCGCTTCTTAGCAACTTCGTAGTTGAGCCCCCTGTCGCGAGCGTAATCGGCTACAGACATTCCGTTCACACGCGTCGCCACTAGGAGGCGGCAGTCAGCATCGCTGATCCGCCCGGCATCGCGGTGCCCTCGCAGTCTGTCGATCTCCTGCTCGGCGGCCTCCCGACGGTATAGGATCTCGAGGCCGACCCCATCGACGACCATCGCTAGCGACTCAATCTCATGCTGATCAAGTGGAAGCTCGCGGTTCGTCCGGTCCCAGCGACGCTTGTACATCTGGTAGAGGTCGTGATTCGTGTCGTTCATGATCTTCTGGACCAGCCTCGCGGGCCGTTGACTCACGTCGAGTCGGCAGACCACCTTCAGGAATGTCCAGATGATGTTCTGCCAGAGCTCGTCGAGGCCGTACTCGGGATCATCCTCCCAATGCCGCTTCCTGTACGCCAGCGACTTGAGACCAGGCCAGAAGATCGCTAGCAAGATTGTGCGCCAGCGTGGGTCCGAGTCCTGGCCATGAGCTCGGAGGATAGGGCGGAGAATCTCGTCCTTGCGGGGGTCGGCCGAGGTACCGGTTCGCATGAATGCGATGACGTCCTCCCATGTCCTGAATTGCCGCAGGAACAGCTCCGTGTGCTGCAGTCCTCGGAGGAGTCCCTCGTACTCGCCGCTCTGAAGCTCCCGTTCGAGTAGCCCATAGTCTTGATCCCTCGAAGCTGCGGCCACGACGCCCGACCTTTCAGGCCGGGCGTCTGGCGCCTCCTATAGGCCAATCAGGGCGTCTAGCGCCTCAAGGTTGTCGATTCACCTCCCGAACGTCACTGTGAGCCTGCGCATCGAGGCGGGGTTGCCCTCCCCTCACCAGGCAGCTCGTTGAGTGTCCCGCAGTGCCGGCACGTAGCCTCCGCGGGAAACCCCACGATGTACTGATGGCCTCGGGCGAACCGAATGCTGAGCCTCTCTCCTCCCCAAACACCGAGGAGCTTCCCGCACCGCACACACTGCCATCTACGCTTCATCGGACCCTCCTTCCCCATCTCGCTTCGGGCAACATCACTGCACTTGAAGCGCAGTTTGGGGTCTCGCAGGGTTCCACTGAAGAGTGTGAATTCGGGAATTTTCGCTCGCGTAACTGCTTTGTCGGCAGGCGGTTCGCGAATCAAAGAGGTGTGGAAATTCCACACCCTAGGGTGTGGAACGGAGAGAACGGTGCGACGGTGCGGTTGAGCGGTGTGTATCAGCGGTGTCCCAGCCTGAGGATGGCACTGATGTCCTGGATCAGGATCTGGGTTTCATCAGGGGCAAGGCGGAGCCCGTAGAGCTTGATGCCTGGACCATCCGTGAGCGTGCCGTCGAAGATGCCCTTAAGTTTCTTCTCCTTCTCCATCTGGCGGACGAATTCCCCCCACATCGTCCGAACACGGTATTTCGGATTCCCCCGGTCCTTCCCTTCGAACTTGAGGAACCCACTGGAGCTCCACTCCAGGAGCCTGTCGCTGGCCTCATCGTCTGTTACGACGGTCACCGGCTCACCGGGAACTCCATGCTTGCTAGTCGATTGGAACAGCAGAAACAGGAAGAAGAGCTCCCGTGAACCGATATCGTGGTACACGCCCTCGAGTCGTCCGCTACCCTCAAGCCTAGCTAGCCTATTCGGGTATCTGCGGCCCTCTCGGATGTCCTGGAGGATCAGGACCGGAGTGAGGCCCGTCGGCTCACTGGACTCAGGATGATCGAGTGCCTTTCGCTTCAGCTCAAACCACCATCCGCGCCCGGGGCGTCCGAGGAGCCGACCTCGAATGTACCCCTCATCAGACAGGGCCTCCAAGTCACCCACGAACACAT
>JAUVLP010000048.1 GCA_030600655.1 Candidatus Eiseniibacteriota bacterium | reverse complement strand
CCGGTCGCCGGGATATCGGTCGAGAGCCCGGTGATGACACCGCGCGCCTCTCTCAACGAGGCCACAAGTCGAGCCACAGGCTCCGGGACAAGCCCCAACCTCACTGCCTCCCCTGCTATCGATTCAACAGTCGGAGCACCTATCTCTCGCGCATTGCCCACCGCCTCTGCGAAGCGTCCCCTGAAGGTCTCGGGTAGATCGGCATCATAGTAAGAGAGCATTGTCAGCTGCTCGCGCACGCGGCGGAAGGTGGAAGTGGCAGTGAGCTTCCCGTGGCCGCCTGTCGTGAGTTCTGTCAGGAGGTCATCGATGGCTGTTCCTCGCAGCTTGCGCGGGATCAGCCGTCGCCTGAGCGCAGCAATTGTCCGGCGTCGCCAAGACGGCACAGAGGCGACAATACTGAGAATGAGAGCGAGACCGCCTATCGGTCTGAGCCAGGCAAGAAGGCGCTTCGCCCACGGGGGCATCGGATTCTTCTCGAGATAGAGGAAGTAGATGTTAGTGCACGTCTGCGTTATCACGCCGGGCGTTGGTTCACCTCTCAACGGGAACACGGCCTGGACAATGCGATCGCGGGCGCCAAGCACGCTCTCACCGGTCGAGAGTATCGCCAACGGCCGGAGGTCCAGATCGAGCGCCACGAACGTTCCAAGTACGGTCTTCACCATTACGCCGGGACGCCCCGAAGGCAGACCGAAGTCCACACACCGCGCCACAGAGATCCCCTCTTCGCTCTCGAAGATCGCATCCTGCACGAACCTCCCGTCCGCGAACGCGTACCGTCTCACCGTTCCATCAGCCAGCGCCACAAGGACCCGTTTGCCGGTATCCGTCTCCAGGAGTTCCACGCTGTTCGCGGGACCGCCCAGAGATATGGAGGCGAGAGGCTCTCCATCTGATGCTCGCCAGGCGTGAAGGAAATAGTCATCCCTGAGTTGGCCCCCCATCCCGCCAATGACAGTGAAGATCTCCTTTACTCCGTCACCGTCCAGATCATCGACTGCAAGGTCAACCCTTGTAGAGAACCCGGCCAGTTCCCTCCACCACAGGACCTCACCACACAGGTCAACCGCGAGGACGTAGGCCTGCGAGTCATCCCAGTCTCCTGCATGAGCAGTGTTGCCGGGAGACTCCGTCCCGATGATGATCTCCTCGATCCCATCTCCGTTCACATCTGCCGCTATCGCCGTTCCGGTCGGCGTGGCGCCCGTCGGGAGCCGCCATATGATCTCTCCGGTCTCCCAGTTCACGAGCCAGACCCCGCGTGGCCTCTGCTTCAGTCCTGTGACCACGGCGACGGCTGTCGCTTCTTTGGTGCCATTCCCATCGAGATCGAACGCGCCGATGACGCTTGCTGACCCACCCCAGCGTCCACGCCCTGATATGCTTCCGGTCGCGTCCCAGACAACGGTGCCGATCGTTCTACGAATCGTTTCCTTCGCGCCGACAGCAAGCTCCTCAAACACGAACGTGACATCCGCGCCATCGGCCTGTTCCCACCAGACAAGCTCGGGCAGTCCGTCACCCGTAAGGTCCGTGACGCCCATCAGGAACGACTTGAATGAGAGGTTGATCTGCTGCACACAGTCGTGCTGCGCTTCATGCAATCGGAACACGGCTATGTAGTGGCCGCCGTCCGGATCCTTGCAGAAACAGACGCCTTCGTCGATTCCGTCGCCATCGAAATCCCCGGCCGTGAATGCCAACCGCGCATTGTCGGGATGAGATGCGTGCGCGAAGCTGTACGGGAGCATGGCCGGATCATCAGGGAGATGGTGGGTACCGTCCCCGCACGAGGAAAGGAGGACTGCCAAGAGAGCAATCAGAAGGATAATACAATAGTGGCTGGACTTGGCGCATCTGTATCGCATATTGCGTAACTATATCACATCTCAGGAACTCTTTCAAGCAAGCTTGCCGAGCGGGTAAACTCGCCTAGAGAGCAAGCTTGCCGGACGAACAGGCTAGTCTGGCAGGCGAGATTCCCGGACGAACAGGCCGGCGTGGCGGGTGAGCTTCCCGGACGTGCCGAGAGGGAGCCTGCGTACAGACTCCCTCTCAATAGTGACACGCGATACAGTAACCTCCGACGCGGTCACCCGCCGCCGGATGCCGCTCCAACTATCCGTTAAGCGCCTTGTACTTCAAGGGCTCGAAGTTGACGAAATCGGAGTGGTTGATGATGAACGCCTCCGTCGTGTGACGGTGACCGTTCCCCTCACCTGCGTGCACGGCGATCATGTGGCAGATGTCGCTCGGGATGCCGCGCTGGAAGGCCAGAGCCGTTCCGGAGAAGGGATGCCTCAGATCCAGGCCCTTCTCACATTTCACGAATCCCTTGCCTTTCCGCTCGTACTCGAGGCACTTACCCACGTCGTGAAGAATCCCGCCCGAGATGAGATGGTCCCGGTTAATGGGAAGCATGTCGCCATACTCCGCCGTCATGACCGTAGCGATGGCGATGGCCGTTCTGGTCACCGCGCGCGTGTGATCAATCAGACTGATGTCCGTCTCGATCAGAAGGGTGAACGGAATCCCGGTCAGATCCTTCGCTGTCCACCCGCCCTGCTCCGCCGCCTCAGTCCAGACGTCGAGCGTCTGCTCGCGAAGTGTGCGGTCCTTGATGAGTTCGAGCTCGGGGAAGAGCTCCCTGATGTTCTCAGACAGTGCCATCCGTGACTCCTGGGTCTCGGCCATTGCCATCTAGCTCCTCGTCTCGTGGTTAGCGCGTTCTTCAAGCTTCGCTCTGGCATAGTTTAACAGCCCGCCGGCGTCGCGAATGGCCAGGATCTCAGGCGGGAGCGGTGGGAACTCGAATACCTTCCCAGCGATCGTTATCTTCCCGCCCTCTACATCCAGAATCGCTTCGTCGCCGTCTTTGAATGCCGCCACCGCTTCGGGACACTCGACAAGCACAAGGCCCTGATTGATCGCCGCGCGGTAGAAGATCCTGGCGAAGCTCTCCGCTACGACGGCAGCGATACCGACGGCTTTGAAACCAAGCACGGGCTGCTCTCTCGAACTCCCACAACCGAAGTTCGCGCCTGCCATAACGATGTCACCCTGCTTTACTCCCTCGGCGAAATCCGCATCCAGGTCCTCAAGCAGGTGAGGCTTCACCTCCTCTGCCGTCGAACATGTGTAGGTATACTTCCCGGGGAAGAGCATATCGGTGTTGATGTCGTCACCGTACTTCCAGACTTTCAAGGATCACCTCCCTACGAGACCTTCCTCGGATCGGTCACTCTGCCGGCGACGGCTGATGCCGCCACTGTCTCGGGACTCGCAAGTGCCGTCTCCGCATCCTTGCAGCCCATACGGCCCTTGAAATTCCTGTTCGCCGTCGAAAGGCAGAACTCCCCGGGCGCCAGCACTCCCTGGTGCGCGCCGAGGCAAGGTCCGCACCCTGTGGGCAGAAGCACGCCGCCAGCCCTGACGAGCTTCTCCATCGTTCCGTCGGCCAGTGTCGTTTCGAGCACGGCCCGTGATGCAGGCAGAAGCAACAACCTCACTCGCGGGTCAACCTTCTTTCCCTCAAGAAAGGCTGCCGCGGCATGGAAGTCAGATACTCGGCCGTTCGTGCATGTCCCAATGAAGGCCTGATCGATCGGGCGTCCCTCGACCTCCGATATCGGTTTCACGTTGTCCACCTTGTGAGGCATCGCGACGACAGGTCCAATGGCCCCGAGATCGTAATCGAGCTCTCGTATGTACTCGGCGTCCGGATCGGCCCACACCGGTTCATACTCCGACCGTGCGACGCCAACAGATGCCAGATACTCCTCGGTCACCGTATCGAACGGAAAAACGGCGATCTTGGCGCCCATCTCAATACCCATGTTGGCGACAGTGAAGCGCTGCTCCATGTCGAGCGAGGCGACGTCACCGTGAAACTCGACGGCCTGGTAGGTTGCTCCACCGGCGCCTATATCACCGATGATGGTGAGGATGAGATCCTTCGCCGACACGCGGGGTTTAAGTGCTCCCTTGAGACTGATTCTGATCGTTGGCGGGACCTTGAACCACGTCTCTCCAACGAGCATGAGAGCGGCCGCTTCCGTCCGGTCGACACCGGTCGAGAACGCATTCACCGCCCCGTACGAACACGTGTGCGAGTCACTGCCGACGAGAATCATTCCTGGAGCCGCGTGCCCCTTCTCAACGACAACCTGGTGACAAATCCCGACGCCGACGTCATAGAAGTTCTTGATGCCGTACTTGTCCACGAACTCGCGCACAGCCTTGTGGCCGATAGCCGTCTTCTCGTTCGCTGCCGGTGTGACATGATCGAGCACGATGATCGAGAGGTCATTCCGAACGACGCCGTACTTCTCCAGGTCGTCGTTGATCTTGCCGATGATCGCCGACGTGTTGTCGTGTGTAAGCAGATGCGCGGGACGTATCGGCACGATCTGCCCCGGCACTACACTCGGAAGCCCCGCAGCCTTTGCGAGTATCTTCTGTGCGAATGTCTGTCCCATAGGCACTCCTCGGATTCGCAGGCGACCCGGCGTTGTCCCCGGGCCGCCCACACTCCTCCGGTTACAGATGGGCGATGATGGCGTCCGTCATCTCGGTCATTGTAGCGGCGCCCTTCTTGATAACGTCGGGGCCGCCTGTGAGCTTCATCATGTCGTACGTCCGGACCTTACCCTCGGCGATCACGGTTGCGATAGCATCCCTGATCTTCGTCGCCTTCTCCGCTTCACCGATGTGATCGAGCATCATGCAGGCAGAAAGAATCATTGCCATCGGGTTGACGATCGAAGGGTTGAGTTCCTGGTACTTCGGCGCGGATCCATGCGTCGGCTCGAACACGGCGACCTCGTCACCAATGTTCGCGCTGCACGCAAAGCCCAGGCCACCGACAAGGCCGGCAAAACCATCCGATACAATGTCGCCGAACATGTTGCCGGAGACGATTGCACCGTAATCCTCGGGGTTCTTGGTAAGCCACATCATCTGAGCGTCGATGTTGGTGTTCCAGAGTTCGATTCCAGGGTAATCCTTCTGAATCTCCCTGGCTTCGAACATCATCATACCCGACGTTTCCCTGATGACATTCGGCTTCTCGCAGACAGTCACGGACTTGTAGCCGAACTTCTTCGCGTACTCAAACGCCGCCTTGCAGATACTGTTGCACGCCTTCCTGGTAAAGATGCGAGTCGAGATCGCAAGATCCTCACCCGGCACGTCCTTGAACTTGGCCATCTTCACATGTGTGTTCATGGCGTCGCGCACAACGGGCGGAGGATCGGTCCACTCCACACCGCAGTAGAGACCCTCGGTGTTCTGACGGAATATGGCCACGTCGACCATCGGCTCGTCAAAACCGTCACCCTTCCGCCTGATGAAGTTAAGCGGGTTGCCGGCGAATGACTTGCACGGTCTGAGACAGGTATGAAGATCGAAGTGCTGCCGCATGCCGACGATCGGGCTGTAGTAGACGTAGCCCTTGTCCTGAAGCTCGGGCGCTAGTTCAGAAGCCGCCTTGTCCTTCGGCTTCGACGTGATGGCGCCGAAGAGACCGAGCTTATGCTCCTCAAGGAGTTTGAGGGTGCGATCAGGAAGAGCGTTCCCTTCCTTGATCCAGAACTCCCAGCCGATATCTGCATGCACATAGTTGGCCTCGAAGCCGATGGCATCGAGTACTCTCAACGCCTCCGGCAGTACCGACGCTCCGATTCCATCTCCCGGCATTGTGACTATTGTTCTCTTCCCCATTGATTCCTCCTGAAATCCGCAGGGCGCACCCCGCTGAGTAAGACTTGCCGACCCTCTTCCTAGGATCTGGCCATCTCTGTCTTCACCATCTCACCGAATCTTCTCATTCCCTCCGTAATGGCCTCGGGAGCGACCATGCTGAAACTCGCCCTCATGCAGTTCGTGAGGCCTCCCCGCGTTGAGAACGCGCTACCCGGTACGAGCAGTACCTTGAGCTTCTCACACTGCTCATCGATCATCCGCTTCGCGTCACACTTGTCGGGAAGAACGAACCATACGAACATCCCCTCGGAGGGAATATTGTAGCTAACCTCGGGCGGCAGATACTTCCGGGCCGCTTCGATCATCGCATCCCTGTTCTTCCGGTAGAATTCACAGTTAGTCCTGATGTGCTTGCGGAACCCTTCGTGCCCGCTTGCCGACATGTATTGCTGAAGAAGAGCCTGTATGAACATGCTTGTGTGCAGATTCGACGACTGCTTGAAGAGAAGGAACTGGTGCATCAAATCGGCCGGGCCGGACGCGTATCCTATTCTCAGGCCGGGCGCGAAGACCTTCGAGAAGCTGTCGAGCCTCACGACTCTTCCTTCCGTGTCCATCGACTGGATGGTTGGAGCCAGGTCACCGCCGTCCAGACTGACCAGCTGGTAGGGATCGTCCTCAAGGATCAGGAGATCGTGCTTCGATGCTACCTTGAGCATCTGCTCCTTACGATCCTGGGCGAGCGCAACTCCGCCGGGGTTATGCCCGCTCGGAACCGTGTAGATGAACTTGGGAAGTCTCTCACCGCGGTCCGCGAGACGATCGAGTATGATCTCAAGTTCGGACGTGACCATGCCGCGTTCATCCAGAGGAACGGCAACGAAGTTCCTCGTGAACGACTTGAACGCCGAGAGCGCGCCGGGATATGCGGGCTCGGAGAGAATGATGCTGTCGTCCTCCTCGGTGAAGAGATAGGCCATGATGAAGAGGCCTTCCTGGCAACCGTTCAGGACGACCAGTTGATCACCGCCGAGAGCAACCCCATCCTTCGACTTGTGCCAAATCGTGAGTTCCTGTTTCAGTGCAGGATGGGCGTCGGAGGGTCCGTACTGCGAGGCGACCGAGAGCTCTTTCCCCTCGAGCGTCGCGGTGCTTCCACCTTTGAATCGAATGTCAATGCTGTCAAAGACGAATGTGTCGGGGTTCGGATAGCCTCCCCCCAGCGAGATCATCCCTTCTATCTTGAGATAGCCAAGGAGTTCCCTGATCGGCGACGGCTCTTTGCCTCTGGCTCGTCGGGCGAGCCTCGTTTCCACATCTACCACGTTGTTTCTCCAATCGCACGCCAGTGCAGCAGCCACAGCCGAACGCCATTACCAAACGAATCGCCCCGGAATGGCCACTTCGAGGCAGGGCCGAAACACCCTTTAGGAACCCGATATCATGAGCACCATATTATACCCAACCTCTGAGAGCCGGTCAATGAACAGACTTTGGCAGAAGCTCCTTGCGTGTGCTGGTTCAGTCCGCGAGCCGGCCCCACATCCTTCTGCGATCCGCCAGAAGCACGACATCCCGCAGCGCCTGTTCGTTCTTCGCGGACATCCACCGTTCCTTGAAATCGGCCCCCTGAACAACCTGCGCGATCGCCGACAGAGCCCAGAGATGAAGACTCCGCTCATCTCCCGTCCCCACAAGGACGAAGATCACATGGACCGGGGACTTCCCCTCAGACAGCGCGATTCCTTCTCGCGATCGCGCCAACAGGATTCCGAACGCTCCCTCGCCTTTGATAACCACGTGCGGAATGGCCAGGCCGGGCGCGAGCACAGTGCTGCTCTCACGTTCCCTGGCGAGGAGGGCTTCGAGAAGAGCTGCCGGACTCGTCCCCACCTGGGGCGCCAGCTCGTCAGCAACAAGGCGAAGGAAATCCTCGGCGCCCATAGCGTCCTCGATATCGAGAACTACGCTGTCCTCAATGAGCCTATCGAAACGATCCCGGACGATCCCGTCTCGCTCCCGGATGACATCCTTGAGTTCTTCTTCCAGCGATCCCGTTACGAGTTCCTTCGACGCGATCCTGTGAATAACGTGAAGCAGGGCCGACTCTCTGTTTGGCCTTGTTCGTCCGTAGAACCAGTAGACACAGAACCCTGCAACGGCCAGTAGCGTGACCGTGGCGAAGGAACCTTCTCCCATCTCCAGCACAACGAACAGAATGCCCACGATGCCGGCTATCTGCATCCATGGGTAGCCGGGCGCATGGAAGCGGGGACGATAGTTCTGCAGACCGCTCTCTCTCAGAACAATCACGGCCACGTTCGCGAGAACGTACGTCATCATAAACACGACGGAGGCGGCTTGAACCAGCGCGTCCAGTCTCACAAGAAGCGCTGCGGCCACGAGGCCTCCGGTAACCATGAGAGACACATGTGGGGTCCCGAATCTCGCGCCGACTCTGCCGAGCGGCTCGGGCACCAGGCCGTCACGGCCGAGCGCGAGCAGGTACCGGGAGGCCGCCATGATGCCGCCGTTCGCCGTGGTCAGGAAAGCCAGGATTGCGGCGATACTGAGCGCCGTCCTCCCCCCCGCACCCATGAACACTGCCGCCCCATCGGATATCGGCGTCAGCGACCCGTCAAGAACCTCGGAGCTCAACACGCCGCTTGTAACGAAGACAATCAGAACATATGCGACACCGGTAATCACCAGTGACATGATCATGGCAAACGGGATGACCCGCCCCGGGTTCTTGACTTCCTCTGCAATGCTCGCAACCTTCAGAAGGCCGCCGTACGACACGAACACGAAACCGGCCGTAGCGAAAATCGCCCGAACTCCTCTGGGGGCAAATGGTTGAAGATTCTGCATGTCGACTGCCGGAAGACCACGGAAGACATAGACGGCCATGAGTATGAGCAGCGCGCACACCAAGCCGACCTGGAGCCGCGCCGCTTCCCTGGCTCCGATTACATTCATCCCAACGAAGAAGACGCAGAACACGGCGCCAACGAGACGAGGGTCAACCGGAAGGACAAACTGAGCGAAGGCAGCCAATCCCACAAGTGCGAACGCGCTCTTGAGCGAGAGAGAAAACCAGGTGAGCAGCCCGGCGATGGTGCCGACGGCCACGCCCATGCTGCGCGACACGAAGAAGTAATCGGCTCCAGCCTTTGGCATGGCAGTCGTAAGTTCGGCCATGCTCAGAAGTCCGGTCGCAGCAAGAAGTCCGGCCAGGAAATAGGAAACGACAACCGCAGGTCCCGCGCGCGCGTGCGCAAGTCCCGGCAGCACGAACAGTCCGGAGCTGATCATCGCTCCTGTCGCAATACTGAAGACATGGACCAACCCGAGGTTTCTTTTGAGTTTCATGTCTCTCCTCACAGTCCACCGATTCGCACGCTACGGACAGGCGTGACGCCACAAAACAAAAGGGCCGATGGCCACCTCAACAGCGGTGGGCACTCGACCCTCACCCCCGGCACCACACTCCCCTTCAAGAAGAGTCCGGGCGGGCTTGCTTGTCGCAATTCCCAATCGGAGCCGTTACGTCCCGACGACCCCTATGGTGGTGCGCTTCGTTGGCCTGGCCTCGACGCCGACCGTCGCCCCCAGCCCCCCGCATCACACCGCACCACGGAATCTACTATCCCCCGCCGGATAAATCAAGTCAGGAAGACTATAGATCCTGAACGCCGTATTCCGCTTCTATGTCGCCTCGCTCAGCAGCGTGAAAATGACCACTCTTTCTCCTGTGATCGTGCTTATGTCCGTATGCATGCTTCCCACCTGCCTACCGGCTATGGCCCCGATTGTCGCGCTCAGCAACGGCCGCCCGGTCTCTATCAGCTCCGCGCGCAGGCCCTTGATCAGGTCGCGACCCTTCGCAGGCTCGGCGCTCTCGACCAGCTTGAGTTCCGCATGAGTGAGCACGCCCTTGAGTCGCACGATGACGAGGTCATCTACGAGGTACGTCCTTCCCTCCAGCGGACCGCGCCCCATATACTCCTTCTCGAATTTCATCAGGGCTTCGGTGATCTCGGCCCGGACCTGACCTTCGCTAGCTTCTCGCATGTATCTCTCCACTCTGACTGAGTTCGCACCGAGTGCCGTTCAATCCCGGCAGCGCCTTGATTTCGACGGTTCCCACGATCGTCAGTGAACCAGTGTAACGCTCTTTGTAGATCTTGGGGAGGATTCATCGAAGAGTCGTCGGATTTGGATTGAAAACAGTGAATCACATTCGCGCGGACGACCACCGGCTGGGAGGCGAGACGTAGAATCTGCAAAGAAACGCTGGCGCAATCGAGCAGGTCGTGAAAGTATGGGCTGGCTGGCCTTTCCGGTCCCGCAATGGGGGACAGCTCTTTGATATGACCCAAACATATACACTTGCAATCATGGTCTCTGCTGCGATTTGTGCTGTCGGGATAGCTGTCTATGTCCTGCTTTCTAGGAAAGCGGCAGAATAACAGGAGGTGGATGCGTGAAAGTCCTAGTGCTTCTTACAGTTGCTTTCCTCACCCTGCCCACGCTCCCGGCTCTCGCCACGACGATCGTAGTCGATCAGGGCGGAACCGGCGACCACCTGACCATTCAGGAGGGCGTAAATGCCGCCATAGTCGACGACATCGTCAGCGTCGTGCCCGGGACCTACACCGGACCCAACAACCGCGACATCGACTTCGGGGGAAGGAACATCCTGCTCATTTCCCAAGGCGATTGGGACGACACCATCATCGACTGCGAGAATCTGGGCCGCGGTTTCTACTTCCACACCGATGAGGACTCAACCGCCACGGTTGAGGGATTCACGATCACTAACGGCGAGGCAGACAGAGGAGGAGGCGCCTACTGCTACAATGGTGCGTCGCCCACGTTCACCTCTTGCCGCTTCCTCGACAATCACGCCTCGGAACGTGGCGGCGGGGCAGCATGCAAGACGAGTTCGAACGCGCGATTCCTCCAGTGCCAGTTCATCGACAACGCGTGCGACTCGTTCGGGGGGGGCATTCACTGCCAGTCGAGCGGTGGCCGCATGGAGAACTGCACTCTTCAGGGAAATACCTCCGCCCTTCAAGGCGGCGGGGGCGCCATGTGCTACCTCTCGACCATGAGATTCGCAGGCAGCACCTTCTCCGGGAACATCGCGAGCTCAGGTCAGGGTGGAGGTCTCTACGCCCAGGAGTCCGCGCTGACAGTTACTAACTGCAGTTTCGAAGAGAACGAGGCTGGCCTCAGCGGCGGCGCTATCTCTTTCTGGAATCTGCCCTCTACCGTCAGCAACTGCGTGTTCGTCGGGAACATGGCCGGCACTTACGCTGCAGGCATCTCGTGCCGTCAGGACGCGGACGCGACGATATCGAACTGCACCTTTGCTTTGAATTCGTGTCCGATGCACGCAGCGGGCGTCTCGTGCTATGACGCCTCGCCGACGATCGAAAAGACCATCATAGCGTTCAGCACGGAAGGGAGCGCCGTCTCCTGCTACTCCGGCACGGAGACACCCAGCATCACCAACTGCTGCATCTTCGGTAACGCAGGAGGAGACGATCTGTGCGGCTCGTTCAGCGGCAACATCTCGATGCTCCCGCTCTTCTGTGACGTGCCGGGTCTCGACTTCTCTCTCTGCGCGAACTCGCCCTGTCTGCCCGGCGCGGCTGAGAACCCGTGCGGTGAGCTGATCGGCGCTTACGCATCCGGCTGCCCGAACTGTGAGTCCCCCGTTCAGCACACGAGCTGGGGTAGAATCAAGGGGATCTACCGATAGCAGTCTGCTTGCCGGATCGGCGCTCGTTGGGTGCCGATCCGGCAAGCGACGCCTCGGCCATGTTTCACCTCGCTTTACCCTCACCCCTCGCTCTGCTAGAATATGTGAGAGGCTCGGCTGCAATCTGGTCGGACTCCAACTACTCGCACACTCATGACCATCACATCTCGGGGGGATCGAAGCTTCCTCTCAAGCTTTGGAAGGAGATCCACATGAACTCAAAGCGCCTCATTATCCTGAGTCTCGTGCTTTTCGGCTCACTATGGGGACTCTCAGAACTCGGCATTGGAGAGATGGCTCTCGCGCGATCGATCCCGCGCGCGCCGATACTGACCGCCATTGGCATCCTCTTTCTCGTCCTCGCGCGGCGCCTCTGGGCGACACCTGGAAGTTCGCTCTCTCTCGCCGCTATCGCCGGAGCATTCAAGTTCCTGCAGCATCCGGTCTGGGGCTGCAAGATAGCCGCGGTTCTTATGGTCGGCGCTATCTTCGACATCGCATTCAGCCTCTACGAGGCCCGGCAGGCGCACAGGACAAGTCCTGTCACCGTCGGCGGCGTACTTGCGCTCTCCGCGATCGCAACTTTCGCATCGTTCATCGCATTCGCTCCGTTCGCCAAGTACATCCTTCACAATCCGTACTGGGCAATCGTCGGCAAGATGAACAACTACATGTTTGTCCAGGGCGCCATCGCAACTGTCCTCGCCATACCCGCGGCCTGGGCAGGATTGACCATCGCCCACAAGCTGCTCCAAGGATCGGAGAGATGGGCGAATGCGCGGTGGGCGGCCTACCGAATCGCCGCGATTGGCTCCGGTATCGCCGGCGTCGCAACCGCGTTGGCACTCCGTTACTAAATTGAGGTGAGAAATGCCGAGTACATGGATCCAGATAGTTGGAGCAAAGAAGACGGGCAAGACGTCACTTGTTGAGAAAATGACACGTGAACTCGTTCGACGCAACCGGGACGTCTGCTATGTCAAACACACGCACTCCGAACCGGGCTTCGACAACGAGGATACCGACACATCTCGCATAAGGAACGCGGGGGCAAGCACATCCGTTCTCGCGGGCACGGGTTCAACGATCGCCTTTCATACCGGCGCGACGGAGACGATCGACCGGATCTCCTTCCGCGATGCCCTCGCCGATGAGATCGTCTTGGCAGAGGGCTTCAAAAGGGCGTCTGGAAAGAAGATCGTGATGGCGGGCGGTGACCTCAAGATCGATGAGCTGGAGGGAATCGTCGCCATCGTGGGTGACGCCCCCGACGGCTACAGCGGGGCCGCCTTCGGACCAGATCAGATCACTGAGCTCTGCGATCTCGTGGAGAAGCTCACAGCGTCCGGCGGTGGAGAGATGTGGTCCACTCGCCTCTTTATCGACGGCGAAGAGATCAAACTCAACTCGTTCGTTCAGGACGTTATGGCGTCCGCCGTCCTCGGGATGAGCACGGCGCTGAAGGGAATTGAAGGAGGCGGAGAGATGGAACTCCGCTGCGCGGTCGTCGCTGACGAAGAGTAAGCTTGGGCTTCACCGCGAAGATCCGGCCGCCACGCATGTGTGCCGGCGCCGCGGGCAACGGACACACTGGCTCCACGGAGGAAGCAATGAAGATAAAGGTAGCCAAGGAGAACTGCACCGGCTGCAAGCTCTGTATGCAGGTATGTGCGATCCAGCACTACGATGAGATCAATCCGAAGAAGGCCGCGATTCACATCGATGCGGAGTTCCCCGACCCGGGCGTCTATACACCGAAGCTCTGCGTACAATGTGGGAAATGCATGGAGGCCTGCCCTGTTGACGCCATCTCGCTTGTCGGTGACGCCTACATCATCGACCCTGAGACGTGCACGGACTGCGGCATATGTGTGGAGGTCTGTCCCTTTGATGTCATGTTCGTGCACGCCGACGCTCCCACACCTATCATGTGCGATCTCTGCATGAAGTGTACGGAGGTCTGCAACACAGGAGCGCTCACGGCGGTCGAGTAGCAACGTGCACTGAACAAGAACCCCGGGAGGAAACTGACAATGAACGGATTCGGAGGAACGATTCTTCGTATCAACCTGGAGACAGGTGAGATCAAGCGGACGCCGACGCCGGAGAAATTCGCGCGCGAGTGGATGGGGGCACGTGGGTTTGTAGCAAAGACGATCTACGATGAGGTTCCTCGCGATGCCGACCCACTCGGCCCCGAGAACATTCTTATCATGGCGCCGGGAGTTCTCACCGGAACCTTCGCGCCTGCAGGCTCCAAGATCGGCTTTGGGTGCATCTCCCCGGCTACAAACGGACACGCCGACTCCAACATGGGTGGGCATCTCGGCGCCGAGATGAAATACGCCGGATACGACATGGTCGTCTTCGAGCGCATCTCACCGGAGCCCGCCTATCTCTACATAGACGATGACACGATCGAAATCAGATCCGCTGGTGACTACTGGGGAATGGGATCGCTCGACCTCGAGAAGCGGATGAAGGATGACCTGGGAGAGGACTTCCAGATCGCCACGATCGGACCAGCTGGAGAGAACGGTGTTGTTTACTCCTGCATCACACACGACTTCGGTCGCCAGGCGGGACGCTGCGGTGTCGGTGCGGTGATGGGCTCGAAGAAGCTGAAAGCTATTGCTATCCGTGGAACGAAATCCATTCCTGTGCACGATCTCCCTGCATTGACGAAGTCTACGTACGACATCATACAGCGCACGAAGACTCATCCACTGATGGAACCATGGCAGAAATACGGTACGGCGCTCTTCGTCGGCTGGTCGAACGAACACGGGTGCTTCCCGTCGAGGAATTTCCAGACCACGTACCATGAGGGCTGGGAGGGAATCAGCGGAGAGAAGCTTGCGGAGGAGATTCTCGTAACGCACAAGGCATGCTTCGGCTGTTGGATAAACTGTGGCAAGTACTCCCGCGCGCGCATACCGGGCAAGCCGGACATCTATGTCGAGGGACCCGAATACGAAACGATCGCTCTCTGCGGCGGCAGCTGCGGGATGACGAACATCCACGATGTCGCGTACGCCAACTATCTCTGCGACAATCTCGGCCTCGACACGATGAGCGGAGGCAACACGGTCGGCTTCGCCATGGAGTGTTATGAGAAGGGCATCATCACCAAGGACGATCTTGAAGGTCATGAACTCCGGTGGGGCAATATCGATGATTTCGAAAACCTCGTCAGGATGATCGCAGATCGCAGAGGCATCGGTGAGGTCCTCTCGTACGGCACAAAGGGCGCCGCGGAGCGACTCGGCCGGGGTACACTCGCATTCGCACACCAGGCCAAGGGCATGGAGTTCAGCGGATACGACACCCGTTGGTACTCCGCCCAACTCCTCTCCTACTGCACATCGGATATCGGGGCGCACCACAACCGCAGTTGGGCCATCACAGCCGACATCGAGATCGGCCAAGACACACCCGAAGGCAAGGCGGAGGTTGTCATATACCTCCAGCACATACGTCCGCTCTTCGATACGTGGTGCTGCTGCCGCCTCTTCTGGGGCGAGGTCGACGTTACAGCGGAGGAACACGTCGACACGATTGGCTATCTCACAGGCTGGGACGTCACGTTCGAGGAGTGCATGCAGATTTCGGAGAAGATCTGGAATCTCACGCGGTCACATTATCTCGAGCGAAACGGTGGCCCGGGACGCCAGTTCGACGTGGCACCCGCAAGACAGCTCGAGGAGAAAGTCCCAAGCGGCCCCGCAAAAGGACAGCGAGTCGGTGTGGAAAACTTCGAGTTCATGCTCGATGACTACTACCACAATCGCGGTTGGGACAAGAACGGCCATCCGACGCGCGAGGTGCTGGAGATCCTGGGGCTTCCACACGTGGCGGACAATCTCGAGAAGGTGGGCCTTCTCGGCGAACCGTTTGTGGACGGTGTGCCGAAGGTGCGCGGCAAGAGACTCAAGCCGAAGGCAATGTAGGTCGTCATGTGTCGTTGCCGCGGCACGAACAGCCGTGGCACATACGGTCGCGGGAAAAGCGATGATCATCTATCTCCGTTCTGGCGGAAAGCTTCACGACCTGCTCAAGCCGGACGTCGATCAGTACACGCGCCGTGTCGAAACGCACGAGGGTGCCACGCTCGTCGAGATCCTGGGCGAGCTTGGCATTCCCCTCGTCATGGTCGCATTCGCGTTTGTCGATGGGAAGGTACGGAAGCTCGACTACGTCCCCACCGACGGAGACGTGATCACTATCCAATCACCGGTTGCCGGCGGGTAGGCCCCGGTGCATCATCTGCATCGTCCGGGCGTGCCATCCGCGGCGTCCCGGTGTCCCAGTCGCGTGGTTCCGTTCAGGAGAGTCCTCCGTGGCGCTGTCGAACGATGAACTCAAACGCTACGCTCGACAGATGGGACTCCCCCACTGGGGCAGGAATGGGCAGGAGCGTCTGCGCGCCGCGTCCGTGTTCATCGCGGGAGCGGGTGGTCTCGGATCAGCCGCCGCGCTCTACCTAGCAGCCGCCGGCGCTGGACGGATCACACTCTGCGATCCTGACACCGTCGAGCTCTCCAATCTGAACCGCCAGGTTCTCTACTCCACGAGCGACGTCGGACGAGAGAAGGTCACCGCTGCTTCTGAACGCCTCGCCTCTCTGAATCCGGCCGCCGCAATCGTCCCGCTTTCGGAGCGCATAGACACGAGTTCGGCGCCCGACCTCATAGCAGGACATGACATTGCAATCGACTGCCTCGATACGCTCGAAGCCCGGTTCATCCTGAACCGTGCCTGTATGGCTCTCGACGTCCCCGTGATCTACGCAGCAGTCAGTGGCTTCACGGGGCAGCTCAGCTTCATCCATCCGCCGGCAACTCCGTGCCTCGAGTGCTTCATCCCTCACAAAAACCCGACGGAGAAGCCACAGGTGCCTGGCTGCACGACAGGCATCATGGGATCGCTCCAGGCTGCGGAGGCGATCAAGTATCTTACCGGCATCGGCAGCACACTCGCCAGCTGCCTGCTCATTGTCGAGAGCATGGAACCGCGTTTCGACATCCTTGAGATAGAAAGAGACCCCGACTGTCCTGCATGTGGAAACCAAGCCGCGTAGCGGGCGCAAACTGCGGAATCCGCGCGAAGTAACTGCCTGAGTCCCAAGAGGAAGAAACTATGAACCAGCTTGCCGTATGGATCGCATCAGCCACCGGTATCACGATCGCGACATCCCTGAACCTCGTGAACACCGCCGCAATCCTGCTATTCCTCTGGGCCGCTCGCCCGCTCGTGCTGCGACTCGTCTGGAGGAAGACCGACAATGCCCGAACGCGCTACGAGTGGCGCAGGATCTCTGGCTACATA
>JAUVLP010000119.1 GCA_030600655.1 Candidatus Eiseniibacteriota bacterium | reverse complement strand
TGCCGAGGAGGCAATGTTCGCGATGACGGCCAACAGATCACCAGGGCTGTGCGTGGTGAAGTAATCCAGCGGAAAGGTCAGTGCGCGCTCCATCAGCACAGGCTGCAGCCGGTTCAGGAGGCGCACCCGCAGCACGTAGCGCAACAGAGTGCGTTTGACCCCGCCCAACACAGCGATCCCCATTAGCGCTAACGTCACGAATAGTCCTTCCCGTAGCAACTCGGCGAATGGTGCGCCGGCAAACGCCAGGTCGGCCAGTTGGCGCAATAGGGTGACCAAACCCGTATACAAGGCCAATACCCCGCCGACAATTACCAACACCAACAGGTGCCAGGGCCAGTCGGGACGGTAGAAGGCGGTGTAGATGCGTCTGATGGGGATACGCTTTTTCTCCTTTTCCTTCAATCCTGGTGAGTTATTCATAGCCCTTTGAATCCTCTCTGGTTATGGGTCCGGGTCAATAACCGTCGCCCATGCTAACGATTTGCATGCCTGTAGAACCTCGTGGCATACTCCCACACTTTCGGTTTGTCCATGTTGTAGCGGTAGGGGATCTCGTAGCTCCCCATCACCCGGCGGTAGAAGTTGAGCAGGCTCTCTCGATCCTCTGCGCTCAGTCTTGTGGGGATCTGTTCACCGCCGAGCACCTTGCCGTAGACCGGAGGGTTGACAAAGAGGCCGGCAAATTCCTTCAAATACTCCAGCCCACCAGTGAGACGGCCGAAGTAGTAGGCGCCGCCGGTATCCAAGGCCACCACGAATATCCCGACCTTCTTTTTGGCCAAAGCCTCCTTGTTTTCTGTGACAAAGTTCTTGATGCTCTCCAGGATCCGGTCGTTTCGGTAGATGGGGCTCCCGATGATTACTGCATCGTAGTCTTCTAAATTGGGGTTCTCCGAAAATCTTGATACTATGGCCGCTACATCGGCAAAGCCATTCAGCCGCTCGGCTATCCAACCTGCTATCTGCCCGGTCGAGCCATAGACCGTGTCGTAAACGACTAAGACGTGCATCCTTTGCTCCTTTATAGACTATCTCTCACCCATAGTTGGGACGGGTGCTATTGGTATGATGTGCGGATGCCCCGAATTCTTGCTGACGATGGCTTCCACACCGTAGACGTTCCTTATATTCTCTTGAGTGAGGACCTGTGCCGGTTCCCCGGCATCGTATATCCTGCCTTTGTCCAGGAAGATGAGGTGATCGGAGAACCTGGCTGCCAGATTCAAGTCGTGGATCGCCATTATCGCGGCTATCCCCCTCTCGTTGACTATCGACCTGACGATGCCCAGGACCTCAAGCTGATGCCGTAAATCCAGGTTGCTCGTGGGCTCATTGAGCAGAAGGACGTCTGCTTCCTGGGCCAGGGCACGGGCGAGGAGCACCTTCTGCTGCTCGCTTCTCCTGAATGCACTCGAGTTCTTCATGATGATTCCTCACGCTCCAGGCAAGGTACGGGGTCGCTAAGAAATGCTTTTTTGTTCTGATTATACTTCTGTGTATATGCTTCTTTGTACCTTGGTAACAGGCTGTGCTGCCCCGAATTTCCAACTTCGTACTTGCTGCTGTTCGTCCCACATGCGCCGGTACAGCCCTTCCGCGCGCATCAACTCGTCATGCGTCCCCTCTTCAACGATCAAGCCATCTTCCAGAACGACGATCTTGTCGGCGTGAACAGCGGTATTCAGCCGGTGCGCGATCACGACAACCGTTTTCTCTTTCACCAGTCCGTCTATCGCCTCCTGGATGTACAATTCGTTCTCAGGATCGAGCGAAGCGGTTGCCTCGTCCAGCAGCACGATCGGCGCGTCTTTCAGGATCGCCCGGGCAATGGAAATACGCTGCTTTTCGCCGCCCGACAGGGTGGAGCCGCCCTCGCCGACCATCGTTTCGTACCCGTTGGGCAGTCTGGCGATAAACTCGTGACAGCGCGCCTTGCGCGCCGCGGCAATGATTTCCTCCATCGTCGCGTCCTTTTTCCCGATGCGGATATTGTTGACGATCGTATCGTTGAACAGGTAGACGTCCTGGAAGACCATCGAAACCGAGGCGAGCACATCGTCGGGGTCGTAGGTGCGAATGTCGTGCCCGCCCAGCCGGATGTCGCCTTTGGAGACGTCCCAAAAGCGCGCGATCAGGCGGGTCATGGTCGTCTTGCCCGACCCGGATGGGCCGACGAACGCAACGAGGGAGCGCTCCGGGATGGTCAGGTTGATGTCCTTGAGCACATCGGTATCGAGGTAATGGAAGGAGACGTCCTCGAACGCAATGTCAAAGCGTTCCGGTTTGATGCCGGGATTCGACCCTGTAAGCGCCGGCGTCTTGCGCAGGTCTTCGATCCGATCCACGCTGATCTGGAAATAGTTGAGCTCCGCGAGAAATATGAACGCCTGAATGAGCGGTTCGTAGACCCGGGTGCCGAGAATCAGGAACATGATATAGACGGGCAGCGGTAACGTCCCCGCGAACAGGAAGGTCAACCCCAACAGAATGATGAGCGTCAGCCCGCTGTGCAGGACGAACCCGGATAGGAGGACGGTCGGGCCGCCCCCCGCTTCCAATTTGATGCTGAGCGACTTGAGATTGCGAAACGTCTTTTCCAAGCGCTCGAACTTGGTGCCAGTCAGATTAAACGCCTTGATCAGCCGTATCCCCTGCACGTACTCGAGCATCCGGGAGGCCGCGGCGACCTTCGCTTTCTGGTGCCGCTTGCCGAAATAGCGGATGAACGCCCGCGAGATAAAGGTGAAAGGGATAGCCACGGGCACGACCAGTGCCGAGACGAGCGCCATCTGCCAGTTCTGCGTGGCCAGCACGATGAGCAGGAGCGCGGGCATGGCAACCGCGCCGGCGATCTGCGGCACGAGATGACTGAAGATAAACTCGACATTGGCATAGTCGTTGATCAGATAGGATCCGATGGCGCCAGGGTCGCAGGCGTTGAAGAACCCCATGGAGAGCTTGCGCAGGTGGTCGCCGATAGCCAGGCGCCCCTCGGCACAGAGCGCATAGGTTTCATAGTAGACCTCGTTATAGGTTTTCTTGCTCACGATATACAAAAGCGCCAGGGCGACGAGAAGCGCGACACTCAAGCCGATCAGCGCCCGCACATCCAGCGGCGTGCCCGGATGTTGCAGGGGTTTGAAAAGCTCCCAGACCACGCCCAGCAGAATGCCATACGGCGCGCCACGGAGCATGTACTCCAACAGGGTCCATAGAATCATGGGACGCACGCGTTTCATGTCCCCGAGGGTTGCCGCTTTGATGATCGATAGGATGTTCATGATTGCGCTGCTCCTTTCTGGGCAATCGTCCATTTCCGAGCGCGGGAATAGGTGTCCCACATCGTTCCGTACAATCCGCCGGCCTCGACCAGCTTGGGGTGGGTCCCCTGTTCGACCACCCGTCCTTGATCGATCACGAGAATCTGGTCCGCGCGGGTCACCGTGGACAGCCGGTGGGCGATCACAATCACGGTCTTGTCCTTGACCAGGCGGGCCAGGCCCCGGAGGATCTCGCCCTCACTTTCGGGGTCGGCGTATGCGGTGGCCTCGTCCAAAACGACGACCGGCGCATCTTTCAGCATCGCCCGGGCGATGCCGATGCGCTGCTGCTCGCCGCCGGAGAGATAGGTGCCCCCTTCGCCCACCAGGGTCTGGTAGCCGTCGGGCAGCCGCTCGATGAACTCGTGACATTGGGTTGCCTGTGCAGCCTGGATTACCTCGTCCATAGTTGCCCGCGTGTTGCCCATGCGAATGTTCTCCTCGATGGTGTCGAAGAAGAGAAAACCATCCTGAAACACAAAAGACACGTGCTCCATCAGGGTTTCCAGTTTTATATCGCGGATGTCGACGCCGCCGATCCGGATTGCGCCGGACTGCACGTCCCAGAAGCGCGCTGCGAGCAGTCCCATGGTGGTTTTCCCGGCCCCCGACGGGCCGACCAGGGCGGTCACCGTACCTGGCTCGGCGCGGAAGGAGACGTTATCGAGCACGGTCGTCTCGTCGTAGGCAAAGGTGACGTGGTCAAATTCAACCGACGCGTTGGCAGGACGCTGTCCCAAATCCCTGTCCGGCACCTCATCTCTGTAGAGAATATCGTCAATGCGCTCTACGCCTATGCTGATCTGAGTCAGGAGACCGGCCATATACATGAGCTTGAGCAGTGGAAAGAAGAATCCGCCCCCGATGATCGTAAAGAACAGGACGGTCGGGATAAACTGCGCCTGTACGGCGGTACGGTTGAGAATGAACACGGCGGCCGGCACGATGAACACCAGCGACGAGGACGCGGCTGTCAGAAAAGCCGGGTAGGTCTTTGAATAATCATTGCACATTCTCTGGGACCAATCCCGATGGGAAATCACGGACTCTTTTAGCCGGCGGAACGAATCCAGGGCTGTCCCAAAGACTTTGATCACCGGCATGCCCCGCACATACTCGACCACCGCGGCGTTCATCTTTTCGAGCGCATCGTGGTGTTCCCGATATAACCGCTTGCTTTCCGAACTCATCATCATCTTTGCCATAAGGCCGAAGGCAACTGGAAAGGGAATCAGCGCGGCAATGGCGAGCCGCCAATCCATGTAAAACAGGTAGCCGATGACGACGATCGGAAAAACCACGGCGCTGGTGATATCGGGGATATGATGCGCGACGAACAATTCGATCCGCTCCACGTCCTCGGACATCACCTTTTTGATCTCACCGCTGGCCTTCTTGGTGAAATACCCCATGGACAGTCTGGCCAGTTTCTCTGCAATCTTGACACGTATCTCGTACAGGATGTTAAATGCGGCGATGTGCGAGAGCATCGCCGAGATATAGAGCAAAACGCCGAATGCGCCGATCGAGCCCAGACTCACGAAGCCCAGGCGATAGAGCAGATCGCGATCAACCTGCGCAGGGTCAGCCGCGTGATCGGCCAGTTCACTGATGATCATGTACACGGCAACCATCGGAACGAACTGCGCCAGCGTGGCGATGACGGCCAAAGCCATCGACGCAAACAGCCACCATTTCTTGGTGCCCGCGATTTCAATCAGCCGAGCAAGCCCGGTTTTTCTCCTGGGCGTAGATTCTTTGTGTCTTCGCATGGCGTGCCTCCCTTGTAGTCAAATGATTCGAGTCACCCACTCTTATGTTTTTGGGTCTGGGCAGGTTGCCGGATCCTTCGACAGGCTCAGGACAGGTTTCGGGAGCAGCTTCTTTCCCCCTTGCCGCAGCAAGTTCGCTCTCCAGTTCCGTTACCTGCGCCTTGGCAGCATCCCGCTCGGCTATCCAACCGTCTATCTGCCCAGTCGAGCCATAGACCGTGTCGTAAACGACTAAGACGCGCATCCTTTGCTCCTTTCTAGACTATCTCTCACCCTTAGCTGGGACAGGTGCTAGTGGTATGATGTATGGATGCCCCGAATTCTTGCTGACGATGGCTTCCACACCGTAGACATCCCTTATGTTCTCTTCGGTGAGGACCTGCGCCGGTTCGCCGGCATCGTATATCCTGCCCTTGTCGAGGAAGATGAGGTGGTCGGAGAACCTAGATGCCAGATTCAAGTCGTGGATCGCCATTATCGCGGCTATCCCTCTCTCGTTGACTATCGACCTGACGATGCCCAAGACCTCAAGCTGATGCCGTAAATCCAGGTTACTCGTGGGCTCATCGAGCAGAAGGACCTGCGGCTCTTGTGCTAAGGCCCGGGCGATGAGGACCTTCTGCCGCTCTCCGCCGGAAAGTTGATTGAACTGCCGCAGGGCCATCTCCTCCAGGCCCATTAGGGAAAGCATACGAGAGACGACCTCCTTATCTCTAGGGGATATTCCCCAATTTACATAGGGTCGTCTTCCGAGAAGAACGGCATCGAACACCGTGGATGGGAAAACATGACCGGCCGATTGCGGGACATAGCCCAGGAGCTTGGCGAGCCCGCGAAGCTTCACCTTTCCTGTATCTTTTCCCTCCACCAGAACGGTGCCCAGCCTGGGTTTTAAGATTCTGTTGATACACTTGATGAGGGTGGTCTTTCCTGAGCCGTTGGGGCCGACCAAGCTTGAGACATTCCCCTCGGTCGCCTTCAAGGTGATGCCTTCCAGGACTGGTCTGGAGTTGTAGCTAAAGGTTATATCCCTAACTTCGAGTTTCATTGCCAATACCTCTGCTTTCTCCTCATCAAGAGGAAGAAGAAGAAAGGCGCTCCGATAAAGGAGATCACGATTCCAACCGGGATCATGATCGGGGAGACGACCGTTCGCCCGAGGGCATCCGCGACAAGAAGAAGGATGGCCCCGAGCACGGCTGAGG
>JAUVLP010000085.1 GCA_030600655.1 Candidatus Eiseniibacteriota bacterium | reverse complement strand
GGATGAGATAGTCGAGTGCTTCACCGATGTCGACGCAAGGATCACACTGAACGAATTCCGCCAGTGTATAGATAGCAAGGCCACGGGAGCCGTGCGCATATCCCTGGGGATCGCCACGAACTACTCTGACGTGGGCACATTCCTGAGTTTCCTGAGTACCTTCGGGGAGAGCTAGCCGCGGTCAGGGCCCAAGCGGCACAAGTGATGAAACTTGAGTGAGAGTCGCAAGATGTGGTAAACTTGATACGAGGATCGAAGAAATGTCCCATAATCACCGATGCGAAAGGAAGAAGAATGCGCTACACCGCTGTAGCACTGCTGTTCCTGGCTCTGTCACTGCCTGTATGCGGGGCAAGTCTGCAACTTCCGACCAACGGTGATTTCGAGGAGTTGCTCACATCCGGGTGGGATCAGAGCATTGCCGGCACGTCTCTCTACATTCAGCGCAGCACGGCTTTCGATGCGGATCCGGACTACGAAGCCAAGGTCTCAAGTAACAACGGTCATGGCAGTGCGAAGCTCTGGCAGTCGATCGTTATTCCGAACACCGATGTGCAGTTCTCGGTCAGGCTTTCCTCGAACGCGGTCGATGGGGGAGGCGCGTGGTGTGCTGCGGGTCTCATCCTGACCTATCTTGATGTCAACGGTGCGCCGTTGGGCAAGACGGCACTGGCTGCGACGAGCGCCATTTGTCCATGGACCGAGAGCGACACCTTTCACATCATCGATACGAACGGTGGGTGGGCGGACTATGGATTCATATTGGCGGATGAGCTTCTGAATCTCCCCGGGATCGACGGTGATGATGTGCACGAACTCGAGCTGTCGTTACTCGTATCCGCCGCCAACTGCTGAGGCGGCATCGCTCAGGCGGAGGTCTCCGCCGATGACATCAAGCTGATCTTCACAAGCGCAACGTCATACGTCGTCTACTTTGGGCAGTCGATCCTGGATGCCGCCGGAAACGGCAATGGCCACCTCGACGCCGGTGAGCTGGTCGATCTTGAGATAACGATGAGGAACTACGGTGAGCCGGCGAGCGGTGTGACCGTTCTGCTCGCCACCGACGATCCGTACGTCACGATTCTTGGAGACGGGGCATCCTACGAGGACATGGCGACAGGCGCGACTGCGGTCAACGCGGCAGAGCCCTTCAGTGTTCAGGCTTCTGCGGGCACTCCGGCTGGCCACCTGGCTGAGTTCACGGTTACTGCAAGCTGTGCCGATGGTGATGTCGTGAGTAGCTTCGCCATACCCGTAGGGAAATACCACTACCTCGTTTGGGACCCTACTGCCGACATCTCGAGCGGCCCGGCCATCCACACCACGCTGGGATCGATGGGCTTCAATGGTGTTTACGTGGAGCAGCTTCCGGTAACGAAACTAGAACACTACCAGACCATATGGATCTCTCTGGGCATCTATTCGAGCAACTTCGTGGTTGGTCAGGATTCACAGGAGGCGCTTGCCCTTATCGACTTTCTCAACGACGGTGGATGTGTGTACATGGAGGGCGGCGACTGCTGGAACTACGATACGACCATCGGCGGGCACAATTTCAATGGTGCGTTCGGATTGACATCCCCCCAGGATGGCAGCAGTGACTGCGGCCCGATTCAGGGCAAGGCGGGCACGTTCACAGAGGGGATGCATTTTTCCTACGGTGGGGAAAACAACTGGATCGATCATCTGTCCCCAGCGAGCGGGGGTGCTACGCTTGTTCTTGAGAACGGGAGCCCGATCTACGGCCTCGCGGTCGCGTATGATCAGGGGACATACAAGACCGTCGGAGCATCCTTCGAGCTTGCGGGTCTCACGGACGGTACCGTGCCCTCGACGAAGGCGCACCTGGCGCTGACCATTATGGACTTCTTCCTTCCGATTCCGTCCGGGGTGGATGACGACGTCGTGGCGGATGAGACCGCCCGCCTCGCGGCGCGGCCGAACCCCTTCAACCCAAACACCACTCTTCAGTTCATGAACCCCGTTGATGGCAGGGTTCACTTGGGTATCTATGACGTTTCCGGCCGGCTCGTGCGGGTTCTGGTGGATGATGAGATGCCGGCCGGGGAGGGCGCCTGCGCTTGGAACGGCATGGACGAGTCGGGCAGGCCGGTCGCCAGCGGCGTGTACTTCGCTCGCCTCAGGGGAACAGACTTCTCGAGCAGCAGCAAACTCGTTCTGTTGAAGTAGCTGTTGTTGGACGGGGTTTTGTACGCGGGTTGCCTGGTGCAACCGTCTTCGAACAACGGGGCTATCCCTGGTGGGGTGGCCCCGCTCTTTGTACATCTGGAGTAGCCCTACATCTCGTGGCGTCCGTTATCTACGTCGGTCAGTCGGATATCTTCGGCCGTCCGGTTGTTCTCAACCGTTCCTTCTTCCGTTCTGTCTGCAGAAACTCCCGGTATGTCTCACATCGGCCGACGAGTTCATCGTGTGTCCCACTGTCCACGAGACACCCGTCGTCGAGGACGACAATGGAGTCGGCCCGTCTGATCGTCGTGAGTCGGTGTGAGACAACGAAGCAGACGCTGTCCTTGTACTCACTGTCCAGACGTGTCCAGAAGCGGTCTTCATTGCGGGCGTCCAGAGCGGCCGTGCAATCATCCAGGAGCAGGACACCGGGCCGTCCGGCAAGCGCTCTTGCGATCGCAATGCGCTGCTTCTGGCCGCCGGATACAAGCTCACCCTTCTGCCCGACGACAGTATCTATGCCGGCGGGAAGCGCCGTGATGTCGGAGTCCATCTGGGCCATCGACAAGCAGTATTCCGCCCACTCTCGCGGCGAGGGCGAGTCCAGTGGCCCGTCCTCAGGAGGTGTTCGTCCAAAGGAGACGTTCTCCTCAATCGATTGTGAGAACAGAAGAGCTTCCTGAGGCACGTAGCCAATCTCAAGACGGTAGGTGTCCCAGTCCCAGTCACCGAGTGGGCGACCGTTGATGAGAACACGTCCTTCATCCGGACTGATGATACCTGCGAGGAGCTTGAGCATCGTCGACTTGCCGCTCGCGACCGGTCCCACGACGGCGATCCGCTGCCCCTTAGATACGCGGAGGCTTATGTCGCTGAGGATCCGACGGGAGCGATCGTATGAGAAGGAGACCTTATCAAGTGCTATCTCGTGAACGTCGTCGAGCCGCGTGCCTGAGGAGTGCTGCTCAGGCACGGGGAATGCGCGAATCTCCTCCACACGATCGATCGAGATGAACGCCTGCTGGCCCGTCATGAAGAGGAAGGGGATGTCCATCATCGGGCCAGTGAGTATATCGAGGTAGACGTAGAACGCGAAGAGCGTCCCGACCGAGAGCTCGCCTCTCATCACGAGAAAGCCACCGTAGACGATGATCACCATCTGGCCGAGTCTGGTCGCGAACGTGTCGAGTGAGAAGAGAACGACTTGTAGCTTCACAAGCCCCATGAGGATCTCAACACGTTCCCTCAGTATTGTTGAAAGCCGCCTGCTCTGGGCATCCTCGGCGCTGAACGCCTTGACGATCCGGATTCCCGAGAACACCGACTCAAGGATGTTGTTGGTTGTGGAGACGTACTTCTGCGATTCCTCCATGTAGTGGCTCATTCTGTGTCGGAGCGTGTAGAAGATCCACATCATGATAGGGAGGGGAATCACGGAGAGTCCCGTGAGCTTCGGACTCATGATGAGCATAGCTCCAAGGCAGAAGATGAGTTTGGAGCTCGACTCGACCGCCCGGAAGATGCCCGAGCAGGCGAACCATGAGACCTTTGGCCACTCCGCGATATCGTCAGTGAGGCGTGTGACCACGTCCCCGGTCCGGAACGCATTCCCGAAGTGGTAGTCCTTCGTCATGAGTTGGCCGAAAACGTCGTCGCGTATGTCACGCTCGAGCCGGGCGTTGACCATTGCGCGGGTAGCGGGGTAGAGGCGCGAGATGAAGTGCCCCACCAGAATGGCGCCCAGGATGAGCATGATCCCGCGGATGCTCGCATCCGCCGTACCGGACTCGAAAATGCCGGAAACCCGGTCTATGACAGTTCTGAACACGAGCGGATACGCCACCGTCACGGCAGTTGAAAGGAGTGTGAATGCGGCCATGAAGAGGAGAAGGTACTTGTGTGGGCGCCAGTAGCCCCACATCCAGAAGATGTGCTCCTTCAGGCTGAGCTTCGGAGCGCTACCTGTGCCTTCCGTCTTGTACTTCTCTGTGGTTTTGCTCATTGTGTTGCCTGCGCTGCGAATTGGAGATCGAAAAGGTCCCTGTACATTCCATCCTGCGCGTACAGTTCGTCGTGAGCGCCTTCCTCTATCAGTTGCCCCTCGTGTAGAACCAGTATTCGGTCAGCACCTGTGACCGTTGAGAGCCGGTGGGCTACGATCAGTGATGTGCGTCCCGCAAGCAGGCTGTCGAGGGCATCCTGGAGTCTGCCCTCGGTCACAGGGTCGACCGACGATGTCGCTTCATCGAGCACGAGGATATCCGGATTGTCGACGATCGCGCGCGCGAAGCAGAGAAGCTGCCGCTCGCCCATCGAGAGGTTCGCCCCTCCTTCAGAGAGCTCTGTGTCGTAACCGTCCGGGAGGCGCTCGATCATTCGGCCGGCTTGCACAGTATCGAGCGCTTTCGTGATCGCATCGTCGGGGATCTCATCACGGAGGACCTTCAGGTTGTCCGTGAGATTCCCTGGGAAGAGATGTATGTCCTGGAGGACCAGGCCGATCCTGCGTCGCCACTCCTTCTGCCTGAAGTGGCGGATGTCGACACCGTCGAGCGTTATCCTGCCTTGAGTAGGTTCGTAGAATCTCAGAAGGAGATTGGTGACTGTGGTCTTGCCTCCTCCTGAGAGCCCCACGAGCGCGACCCGCTCTCCGTGGCGAAGATCAAAGCTCACATTGTCGAGTGCCGTAGCGCCTCCGTCGTACTGGAATGTGACATTCTCGAATGCCAGCACTTTCCAGTCCGTTGGGATATTCGGGACGGCGTCCTTCCAGTCAGGTGTGCGGGATGGCGTGTCGAGTATTGCGAAGACCCGGTCCGCCGACGCGAATGCCCGTTGGATAAAGTCAAGCTGCTCCGAGAACATCACGAGCGGCCAGAAGAGACGCCTTGTGTACTCGATGAAGAGCACGAGTGTTCCGACCGTCATCGCTACACCGAATGTGTGTCTCGCTCCGATGTAGATGATGACCATGACGGCGGCGATCTCGGCCGAAGAGAAGGCGCCCCAGAAAGCGTATTCTCTGAAGTAGATCCGGATCTCCTTCGAGTACTTGTCTCTGTTAAGGCGCATGAGGTTCATCTGCGCCGTCTCCGTGTACCCGAAGATCTGCAGTATCGGAATACTCTGCACGTACTCGGCGAGGAAGGCCGAGATTCGTGCATAGAGCTTGCGGACGGTGCGGAACGCCCGTCGGATGTATTTCAGGAAGAAGTAGGTCGCAAAGACCACCGGGCTCATCATGATGATGATCGACAGTGTTACGCGGGCATCCGCGGCGAGCATGACCGTGATCGTCCCGCCAAGGAGTACGACATTTCTCAGAAGCGCCAGAGCGACGTCGGAGAAAAGGTGTCGCAAACGTTCGATGTCGCTCTCGACCCTCGCCATGAGCACGCCCGGAGAGTTCTTGTCGAAATAGGCGAGTGAGAGCCCCATGAGGTGCGAGAATGTCTGTTTTCGGAGCTCCGTGATTATGGATAGTCCGATCCTCGAGACGATCACGACCTGGATATATGCGGCCCCCATCCCGAGAGCGTAGAGTGCGACATACAAGAGCCCACGACGGAGCAGTCCGCCGCCGTCTCCAGCCGGGATGTCGGTATCCAGAACATGCCGTACGATCAGCGGCCCCGCGAGTTCTGCCGCAGCCGTGATGAGCATGAGCAGAGCCGCTCCGGCCAGCCTGCTCCGGTGTGGCCGGAAGAGCGGCAGGATCCTACGGACCATCGCCCGGAGCGGAAGCCGCGTCGCCTTCTGTTCATCGCCGTGTATGTCTTCGTCCCAATGCATAGCAGGTTAGCCAGTTCTTCCCGGGAGGGTCTAGTCTCAGCCGGTGTGGAGTTCGCCACGCCAGCGGGCACTGTGCAACCCGGGATCCCAAGTCAGGTGTACCGATGCAGATAGATTGCGCGATTCTACAGGCCTCTGGATGAGCATGCAAAGCAATAGCCGCCCACCGCGCGTCCAGCTCACGGCTGCGCCCTACGCGCACCGTGCTCCGGATAATCCCCTTCTACACAGGAACCGATACACCACCCTACCCGACAATGCCTTGACACACGCCCCGCCAATCGCGATACTGCAGAGTGAACGGTCGGCAACGGAACTGATGCCGGCAGCGAAGTTAGGTACCATCTGATACGCCTCGGCCACCTGATATCATGCGCCGTGAGGCGTGCTCTGTTTCACCTGCGGGCAACCGCCGGCATCTGGCGCCAACGAGAGGTTTCCGTGACGCGTCCAACGCCAACCGCTTCCGGAGAGGAACTGCAGTTCCGGGTGAAGGACTGCGCTCTGGCCGCGCTGGCGACAGGCGAGCGGGCGCAGAACCTCAAAGAGCTGCGTGACAAGCTGACGACGGTCGACCCCGCGAGCATATACTACCACTTCTGGGGTACGCTCCTGCGCCCCGTCTTCGATGATCCCAGGTACAACAACGACTTCGCCATCTGGGTCTTTGACGCACTGCACGACCAGCCGTTGGCCGAGCGGCTCGGCGTGCTCGATCCGGTCGACTTCTACGACATGGAGGAGCTCCGCAGAGAGCTGCTCGACATCATCGACGAAGAACTCGACCTGGTCGAAGTTCTCCCCTGGACCCCGCGCGAGTCGCAGTTCCACTTTATGCGTTCGCAGATCGTTGTGTTCGACTCGCAACTCACGGTGATAGATCCGGCGGGTCTTGCAGGCGCTGTGTCCGCCATGTCGGTCGGGAGCGTATTCTACCACTTCGTGGACGCGCGGAGGCGGACTCCGGATGGTATTGACGACTTCCGCACATGGCTTCAGGGACTGCCGGGCGACTACAGTGCGGCCTGCGACCGGCTCGCCCAGGTGGACCCGTTCTTCAGAAGCCTGGTCGAGATCCGTGAGGAACTGTTCGAAGCGCTGTTGGAAACACTGACCGGGTAGCTCACGGGAGAACGTCCGGGCGGTCGCGCGGAGCACCACGAACGGAAGGGGCAGCATTCTCAGTGTCTTCATCACTCGCACGATACGTTGACATCACCGGCGAAGATGTCGTCAATCAACTCCGACAGCTCGCCGAGCCGCTAGCCGGCAAGCGCGTCGTACACGTCAACTCCACACGCGTCGGCGGAGGAGTCGCGGAGATCCTCGCGAAGCTCGTACCGCTCATGCGGGAGCTCGGCATCGAGACGACGTGGGAGGTTATCACCGGCGACCCCGACTTCTTCAGCGTGACCAAGTCCTTTCACAACGCACTGCAGGGCAATCGGGTCCCTATCTCCGCAAGCCAGTACGACCACTATGAGGCGGTGAATCGCGAGAACGCCAAGACGCTCTCTGAGAAGCTGGCGTCCGCAGATCTCGTTTTCGTCCACGACCCACAGCCGGCGCCGCTGCTGAGCTTCATCCCGAAGCGTCGCGGCAGCTGGATCTGGCGCTGTCACATCGACGCGAGCCGGCCGCACAGACCGGTCTGGAAGCACTTACGCGGATTCGTCGAGGGATACGATGCGAGCATCTTCTCGCTACCCGACTTCGCTCAGAGACTACCGCACCCTCAGTACATCATTCCGCCCAGCATCGATCCGTTGAGCGAGAAGAATGTCGATCTGCCGGCGTCGGAGATCGATGAGGTCTGCAGGCGGCATGGCATCGATCGGACACGACGGCTCGCTGTGCAGGTCTCGCGCTTCGATTGGTTCAAGGACCCGGTCGGAGTCATCGAGGCCTTCCAACTTGCGCGGAGATCCTGCCCCGATCTGCAGCTGGTCCTGGCGGGGGGGACGGCCGCGGACGACCCGGAGGGGGCTGCCGTGCTCGATGCGGTGAACACTGCTGCGAACGGCGACCCGGATATCCATATTCTGCTTCTGCCCCCCGACGCCCACAGGGAGATCAACGCAATCCAGCGCGCCGCCGATGTGGTCCTCCAGAAGTCCATCAAGGAAGGTTTCGGCCTCACCGTGACCGAGGCGCTCTGGAAGGCCCGGCCCGTCATCGGCGGCAACGTCGGAGGGATTCGACTCCAGGTCATCGACCACCATACGGGCTTCCTCGTATCGACGCCTGAGGGCGCGGCTCTGAGGATGTGCTATCTCCTCCAGCGGCCGGACCGCCTCCGAACCATGGGTGAGAAAGCCAGGGAGTTCGTGCGCGAGAACTTCCTTCTGACCCGTCACCTCCGCGAGTATCTGACCGTGATGGTCGCGCTCACAACGGGGATGAAGGACCGGATCGAGCTCGCATGATGGATCGGAATCCATGGCCGCCTCACGTGTCGGACGTTCCTGGCTTCTGGGACCGGGTGGCGATCGCTCCGTCGAGGATGCTCATTCTGGACTACGATGGCACGTTGGCTCCGTTCGTCGTCGATCGGATGGCGGCATTCCCGCTGGACGGGGTCACGGAGACGCTATGCGCTATCAGGGAGAGCGGGACAACGCGGTTGGCGATTGTGACAGGGCGGCCGATCGACGAACTTCTGGAACTCCTCGGCGATATTGAGATCCCGGTCGTCGGGAGTCAGGGGACGGAGTTCCGCTACCCGAACGGGCGCTGGTTCACAATGCTGCCGTCGGCTCGACAGCGGGCGAGACTCCTCCAGGCCGAGCAGGAAGCCATGGCCTTCGCGCCCGAAGAACGCGTGGAGAAAAAGCCGGCGAGCGTTGCGCTGCACACCCGCGGCACGGTTGCGTCGAAGGCGCGAGCGAGCGAAAAGGCGCTCCGCAAACTCTGGACGCGGGATGCAGAGGAGAGCGGCCTGGAATGCAGATCGTTCCTCGGCGGGGTGGAGTTCCGTCTCAAAGGGATCACTAAGGGGACAGCGGTCAACGTCCTCACGAAGGAATGCGCACCAGACGACCTCATCGTCTACATCGGCGATGACGACACCGACGAGGACGCCTTCGCGGCGCTCAAGGGCCGAGGATTCTCCATTCGGGTCGGGGACGCGGCGACAGCGACGGCGGCCGACGCAAGACTGTGCGATACATCGGACGTCCGGTGGTTCCTCGTCAAATGGTTCGACGTGACGAACAACTGAGGCGTGCACGAACAAGGCAGGACGGTCCAGCAGATGCCACACAAGAGAGATAACCTCATCGTCGTCTCCAACCGCCTCCCGGTGGTGCTCTCGCGCAAAACGGACGGCTGGCACGTCGAGCCTGGATCCGGCGGACTCGTCACCGCACTGGCACCTGTCCTCCGCGACCGGGGCGGCACCTGGATCGGCTGGCCCGGGATCTCCGGTGACGGCGACATTGAGAGTGCGCTGACATCGCTCGCCGGCGAAATCGGATACTCGCTCGTACCGGTGCGGCTCACACCGAACGAGACCGCCAAGTACTACGAGGGATTCTCCAACGAGATCATCTGGCCGCTCTTCCACGATATGCAGTCCCTCTGTAACTTTGAACCGTCGTACTGGAATGCCTATAGGGACGTGAACCGCAAGTTCGCAGAGGCGGTCATGCGGACGGCCGGCAACGATGACTTCGTCTGGCTGCACGACTATCACCTGATGCTCACAGCGAAGTACATGCGGGAGATGGGATTCAAGGGAAAGATCGGTTTCTTCCTTCATATTCCCTTCCCTGCGCTCGACATGTTCCTCCGGCTGCCGTGGAGGGCAGAGATCCTGACGGCGCTCACAGAATGTGATCTCGTCGGCTTCCAGACGATGCGCGACAGGCGCAACTTCGTCCACTGTCTCCGGGCAATCCTCGGGGGAGCCAGCTACTGCGGCAGAGGACAAGTGTGTGGCCTCACGACCGAGCACCGCGAGTTCCGGATTGGCGTGTTCCCGATCAGCATTGACTTCGGTTGCTTCTCGGAGAAGGCGGACAGCGACGAGGTTGCCGAGTGCGCGTGGCAGATTCACGCGAACCTGCCCGACCGCCAGATCGTTCTCGGCGTCGACCGGCTGGATTACAGCAAGGGGATTCTTCACCGCCTCGATGCGTTCAAGAGACTGCTCGCGCGCCACCCAGAGTTCCAGAACCACGTCTCGCTCGTTCAGATCATCGTGCCGAGCCGGCGCGGCATCCCGGAATACGAGGCGCTCAAGACGCGGATCGAGCGGGCGGTCGGAGAGATCAACGGGCGGTTCACGCAGCGGACCGGTTGGATTCCTGTCCACTACATCTACCGTTCGCTCGAGCAGACGGAGCTCGTCGCGTACTATCGTACGGCGGAGATCGCACTCATCACTCCGCTGAAGGACGGAATGAACCTGGTGGCGAAGGAGTACTGCGCCGCCAGTTCTGAAGAGAACGGTGTGCTCATTCTGAGCGAGTTCGCTGGCGCAGCGGCGGAACTGGGGAAGG
>JAUVLP010000035.1 GCA_030600655.1 Candidatus Eiseniibacteriota bacterium | reverse complement strand
GACTGCGACGAGCTCTCAGCCGCATTCATCTGCTGGTTCCTGACAAGGGATTTCGATGACTACTGGGAGAGCGACTTCCAGTACTTCCCGAATGCGAGCACGATTCGCTACTGGAAGGATTGCGGACTGTACGATGGGGATGGTGCCGGACGACCAGCGCTCGCAAGCTGGGTGGAGGCGCTGGAGAGCTAGCGCAACAGCACAAGTTTTCCTTCCGCACTCTCACGACCCGCGACCACTCTCACGAAGTAGATGCCGGAAGGAAGAGAGCGTCCGTCCACACCCTGGCCGCTCCAGCGGATTTCATGGTCGCCGGCAGGAAGCTCCCCGTCGAAGGGACAGGCAACAAGGCGGCCACTCACGTCATAAATGCGCATATCCACATGCTCAAGCTTCGGCAGCGAGAACGCAATCCGCGTCAGTCCAAACGCCGGGTTCGGCACCGGCGGGTGGAGCAACAGGCGCGAAGCAGCGGGTTCATCCGCCACACCCGTGCTTGTCAGAAGCTGCACGTAGTACTCGCTACGTTCGATGTAGGTGTCACCATCGCCCGCTGGGATCTGCAGCATGATCGACCCGCCATCCTGTGTCTGATAGTGACAGACCGTAACGAGGATCGAATCCGGGATCGATCCGAAGAGCGCCTCGATATCGACCGCGCCTTCCAGCCATGTACCGGCGAATTTCTGAGCGCTGGATGAGTCGTAGACCATCTCCGATGAGTCGAACCACCCAGCCCAACCGTTCGACTCCTCATTGGCGAGAAGAAACTCCCATCCATCCACCGTCCCCGACTTGCCCCACGGCGCATCTCTGGGTTCCGAGGGATCTCTGTCCAGCAGGACGAAGTGATCGCGTCCCGAAGTGCTTCCGACACCCTGCGTGGCCACGTACAGCCACGTGCCGTCGAAGGCCGTGTAGAGATCGCTCCCCCCGGAACTCGCAGCGAGTTCCGACTCCGGATCAAGTGCGCCATCCATTTCGTATCCGGATGGTCCTCCACCGCCTGTGACGATGACGCTCCAGTCCGCTCCACCGTTGTTGTCCCAGTTGCCTGATCCATCATTGAAGACGAACTCCACTGATGAGGCAGCACCCGGAACCGCATAGTCGTACCGCCAGGCTTCCTCACCGGCGTCCCACACCATCGATGGATCCGGACTCAGAACATCTTGCCATCCGCTGTGCCCAACGTGGATGTAGACGGGGCTTGTACCTCCCGGAAGGATGCCGCGGCAATCGAGATCGTAGTAGACGCTGACCGTACCACCGGCCTCCGGCTCGTCGGGATTCCACCAGACACACGTATCAGACGCCGCGCCACCACCGCTTCCGACCCAGACATGCTGTATGGGCGTCCGCTTGGTGAAGCCGAGACTGTCGGTGGCCACGACGTAGTAGTCGAGGAGAACGTCCTCAAAACCTTCCATGTGGACGCAGTACTGGTCCGCAATGTAATCGGGCATCTCACTGAAGTTGATTTCGGGCTGTCCGTAGACATTGCCGGCGGGGAAATCCCGCATGGTCATAGCGATCGTCTCCCACGCCCCCACACCGGTTCCACCAGCATATGTCTCGTTGATGTCGGTCGAGAGAGGGTTCGTGCCGTCCACGTCTGTCCGGTACTTGAGATCGACGCTCGCGAGCCCCGAGACGTCATAGGCGAACGTCCAGATATGGAAATCCTGCGACATCACGGCGCCCGAGCCGCCCGGATATCCCCAGAGAGAACCGCCGCCGCGACCACCCGGATTCCACGGGAGCCGCTGCGGGATCCAGACCGTCGGCGACACAACGTCGCTCCCACTCGAGACGACCGGGTCCGCGTGCGCCATCGCCTTATTGCACGCAATCGTCGCCTTGATCTCGACATCGAGCGCGTTCCCGTAGTACATGTAGCCGCTCTCGTAGCCGGCCAGGAGAAAATGCCACGCCTTTTCGACATCGTTCGCGCCCAGCGTGGGATTCTGGATCTTGACTGGATCGACGGCCCCCGCGATGGCCTCTGCCGTCTCGACCCGGTTCTGCGCCGCGGTCAGCACGGCCCAGTTCCGCTCATCGAGCGCCCACCCGCCGGGGATATCGAATGATCCACTCGAGTCATAGAGCGGCCAGTTCCAGTTTATGAACTGCGGGCTCCCGAAGTCGCCGTCGGCGTTGACCCAACCGCCATCCTCGACATGAACGATGTCGTCGGGATCGATCGGATGATCAGCCAGGTACTCAGCGATCGTCGTCGGTTCGTAGCCCTGAGCTGCGGCCGCGTGCGAAAAGCCGGTGACGTTTTCGTACCAGTACGAGTGTCCGCCCGACCACGCGTTGTCTCCATCGTGCGCCAGAAGGATCAGCATCGGCTTGCCCGGGTCGTTGTACGAGGCGATCGCATCGATCTCCCCTGTTCCGTACAGGCCGTAGCCTTCGTTCCAGGACATGGCATTCGCGGCCGGCACGACCACTATCTTCGACTCGGCGCCCGTGTCGGGATCGACGTATCGCGCGTGGTGCGGCGTGAACCCATAGGGCGGTGGGATCTTCACAGTCACACCGCGCGGTATGGTCTGGTCATAGTAGTAGCCCTGCGCCGGATTCTGCTGATCGGCGGGATTAGGCGGGTCGCAGTTGTCCTGACCCGCGTCATACGGGTAGTCGGCGCAGGCGCGTGATATGTGAACGTCCGCGACGATCGACCATTCGATTCCCTCATCAACAAGCACCGGAATAAGCCGTTCGGAGAAGCATGTCTCCGCGGGGAAGAACCCGAGCGAGTAGTTTGAGTCTCCCCAGGCCTGGGGATGGACGGCCTTCTGGATCTGGATCTCCTTGCGGAAAGCGTTCTCGTCCATGAGAGGATTGATCGCATGATGGTGCCCGACGAGGACCATGTCACAGCGCGACCTTCCACCAGACGTCGACCACCCTCTGGCCTCACGATAGGAGCTGTACCAGTTGGACCCGTACGCGCCTCCACTCCAGCCGCCGTCGCCAAGACTCGACACGTTCTCGATCAGACTCCCGGCGAAGCTGACCTGCGCGCCCGCGTCCGGCAAATCGAGGAGCGAGGATATGGCGTCTCGTGGATACCACTGGTAGTCCCCGATGCGGTCCGCTTTACCGAAGATCTCAGCAACGTCGCTCTCGGAGTGCCCCAGCAGGATCGTCTCATACGCTTGCTCGTAAGGCTCCGCATACCATGTGGAAGCATCCGGCCAGTAGATGGGCTGATGCATGTGCCAGAGGTAGGTCGTGTGAATGGGTGCAGCCGCTGCAGCCCCGGCGACAAGCCAGAGTGCCACAAGAGCACAGATCGCTGTCCGGACTTCTTGTCGCATCATTGGTCTGGTCTCCATTGTCCAGGCGTGGCGGCGCGTCGTCTGTCAGACCGCCTGATGGATGCATTCTGTCTCTATTGTAGCATCTATGCGCAGCGATTGCACGGGGCGGGATGAGACAGCCACACCATGCTCGGCAACGACACATGAACAAAGACAACGGGCCATCCAGCAAAGCAGATGGCCCGTCCTCCGTATCTGATGTCAGCCCGGTCCGCACCGCCGTCCACTCATGTAGACGAGCGGTCGCGATGTGCGGAACCGGAACCGACACTAGTACATGTCACCGCCAGACATCGGCGAGTCTAGTACATGTCACCGCCGGACGTCGGCGATTTGTCATCATCCTCAGGCTTGTCCGTGAGAATGGCCTCGGTCGTCAGAAGGAGGCTCGCCACACTTGCGGCGTTCTGCAGTGCCGTGCGAACAACCTTCGTTGGATCCATGATGCCGGCCTTCACGAGATCCTCGTACTTCTGCGTCGCCGCATTGTATCCAAACTGGGCTTTCTCGCTGGTGCGGACTTCCTCCGCCACGATCGAGCCCTCAGCGCCCGCGTTGATCGCTATCTGACGAATCGGCGCTTCAAGCGACTTGACGACGATGTCGATCCCCGTCTGAACATCGTGGGTCTTCGCCTTGAGCTTCTGAAGAGCCGCCGCCGTCCTCAGGAGAGCTACGCCACCACCCACGACTATGCCTTCCTCAACTGCGGCACGAGTCGCATTCAGGGCATCCTCGACACGCATCTTCTTCTCTTTCATGGCAATCTCGGTCGCCGCTCCAACATGGATGACTGCCACACCACCGGCCAGCCGAGCAAGCCGCTCCTGCAGCTTCTCAGCGTCGTAGTCGGACGTCGACCGCTCGATCTCCTTGCGTATCTGATCGATCCTGCCCTTGACGGCGGACACCTTGCCTGCGCCTTGCACGATGGTGGTGTTGTCCTTGTCTATCAGGATACGCTTTGCTCGTCCGAGGTCCTTGAGCTGCACGTTCTCGAGCTTCAGCCCTTTCTCCTCGGAAATTACGGTCGCACCTGTCAGGACTGCCAAGTCCTCGAGCATCGCCTTGCGGCGGTCCCCGAAGCCCGGCGCCTTGACCGCGGCGCCGTTAATCGTCCCGCGAAGCTTGTTGACGACGAGCGTAGCAAGCGCCTCACCTTCCACGTCCTCCGCCACGATCAGGAACGGACTGCCCTGCTGGGCTATCTTCTCGAGGATCGGCACCAAATCCTTCATCGCAGACAGCTTTTTGTCGTTGATGAGGATATAGGCGTTCTCCAGCACCACCTCCATCCGCTCCGCGTCATTGACGAAGTACGGTGAGAGATAGCCCCGATCGAACTGCATGCCCTCAACGACTTCGAGCGAAGTCTCGACGCTCTTGGCTTCCTCTATTGTAATAACGCCGTCCTTGCCTACCTGCTCCATGGCGTCCGCGATGAGATCACCGATCTCCGTGTCACTGTTGGCGGACACCGTGGCAACCTGCGCGATCTCCTTGCGAGTCTTGACGTCCCGCGACTGACTCTTCAGTTCCGATATAGCCTTGTCTACGGCCCGCTCGATTCCGCGCTTGAGGTACATGGGATTCGCGCCGGCCGTCACATTTCTGAGACCCTCAGCGACCATCGACTGAGCCAGCACGATAGCCGTTGTCGTCCCGTCACCGGCCGCATCGGCCGTCTTGGTAGCGACTTCCTTGAGCATCTGGGCGCCCATGTTCTCGTAGGGCTGCTCCAGATCGATCTCTTTTGCGATCGTCACGCCGTCATTCGTGATGACGGGAGAGCCGTACTTCTTTTCGAGAATGACGTTGCGCCCCCTCGGGCCCAGCGTAACACGAACGGCGTCTGCGAGCTTGTCCACGCCCTTGCGCAGGTACTCTCGCGCTGCCGCATCAAATTCAACCTGCTTAGCCATGCTGCTTACTCCTGCTGGTTGGCCTGCTCCGTTGCCTGCATTGTCTGCTAGAGAACGGCCAGGATGTCGTCGTCCTTCATGAAGAGGAATTCATCGCCATCGACCGTGATCTCGCTGCCCGACCACTTGCCGAAGAGAATGTCATCGCCGACCTTGACTTCCAACTTGATCCGTTTCCCTTCCTCGGTCATGCGACCTGGTCCCACAGCAACCACTTTACCTCTCTGAGGCTTCTCCTGGGCAGTGTCCGGCACAATGATCCCGCCGGCTGTCTTCTGGAGGCTCTCTTCCAGCCTCTTAACCAGCACACGATTGGCCAGCGGCTTGATGTTCAGCTTCTTCTTCTTCGCAGGCATCCGTTCCCTCCTTACAGGTTAGGATATGAACTCACACTCATGCTAGCACTCGGATTCACAGAGTGCTAACGTAGTCTAACAATGATCTTGATGCAAGGGGTTTTTCCACACTTGCGGGCATGCTTGAGCTGCTCCGCAGGGACCGATCAACTGCCAAGGATCCTTCTACCCACCAGCCACTCCCCGGTAGATGATCCCCAATCCCTTGAGAGTCAGATCGGGCTCTGCGCGAGTGATCGTTCTCGACAAAGGCGTGATCGTCTTGGCCAACCCACCCGTGGCGACAACAACGGGTTCCTCTCCCCACTCCGCGATCATCCGTGTCACCACTTCATCAACCTGACCGACGGCGCCATAGAGTATCCCCGCCCTGAGTGACTCGCTCGTCGAACGACCGATCACGCTGTCGGGGGTCTCCATCTCCACGCCGTGGAGAAGTGCCGCCCGGCGAAAAAGGTTCTCGCTCGAGGTCTCGATGCCCGGAGCGATTGCACCTCCCCGGTAGTGACCGTCGGCCGTGATCACATCAAATGTCGTCGCCGTTCCGAAATCAACCACGATGACAGGCCCACCTATCAGTTCGTGTACCGCCACAGCGTTTGCCAGCCGGTCGGCCCCAACCTCAGTGGGATCATAGTAGTCGATCACAATGCCCATATCCGTGTCGGATCTCACGATGACCGGGGGAAGCTTCAGGAGGTTCTTCGACATGCGGACGTACGCCGAGGTCAGCGGCGGAACGACGGAGCAGATAATGACGCCCCCGATCTCCTCTAGCCCTCCACATGCCATATCGCAGATTTCCTTCACCCGAAACCCGAGTTCGTCGGGAGTCTGCATACGGTTCGTGCTCACTCGCCAGCTACCGAGCACTTCGGTGCCGCGAAGGAACCCCAGGACTGTGTTGGTATTCCCAACATCGATTGCCAGAAGCATCACTCATGTCCTCTCAATCAGATGACGGCACTCACGATGATCCCTGCCACTATCGCGGAGAACACGCTCGCCAACGTTCCCATGAGGTAGTAGTCCGCGAACGACTGGTTCTCCAACTCCTTGAATCGCGCGATCGATTTAGCTGCTATCACGAACCCCAACGCTCCCCACTGCCCGAACAATACCAGTGTGAAGACCACGAACCGCTCGAGCACGCCGATCGTACGCCCCATCGCATATTCTCTCTGCCCAGCTTCTGTGGTTCTTGGAAGCACCTGAGGATAACGACTCAGCAGTTTTCTCACGACCGCAGTACCGCCCTTCCAGCAGAATGCGTAGCCGGATGTGACAGCCAGCACACTCGCCGTCACGGCCGCGACGTCCCGCGTGAACCAGGCGGCTGGGTTCTCGTGCACCCCGGCTCGCACAAAGAGCCACCAGAGCAACGCCACTACGGCGAGATGTCCGATCTGGTCCAGCAGAAGTCCCGGGAGCGCTCTCTCAGCGATCCCTCTCTCGAGAACGCGTCTCGCCCAATCTACAAACGTGTGAACGACGGCAAGCGCTGCAACCCCAAGGAGCACGTACGCACTCCAGTATGGAACAACGAGAACCACATGAGTCACAAACGTAGCCATCCCGTGTCTTACGAGCGCGCCCGCGCTCCTCTCCTTCTCTCTGGCAATGCTCTCAGTCTGCACCAGAAAATCAGCCAGCACGTGTCCGGCCACGAGGAGGACGAAAAGCACACCCACGTTGCTCTCTACGAAGTTCTCCACGCCGAAACTCATTCCACAACCTCGCCACTGAGAAGACGTACAACGACCGCTTCAGCCTCAATCATCGCGTCATGATGGGCAGCCTTGAGCGATTTACTGATCGTCGCTTCGGAGACGTTCCGAGCCGCGGCCACCTGCTTCTGCTCATCGGCTGCGTGGGCGGCATAGAAGGTCTCCGCCTGTATCTCAGTCCACTGCCCCCTGACGGCGCCCATGAGATTCAGCACGCCGTTCATCAGTTCGTCACGGACCTCGCCGAACCCGGCGACCGTCATCCACCGGCTCTCACGCTTTCCTCGCTCAACTGCGTCGCGTGCCTGGTGGAAGCAGGGGCCGTCCATTCCAACCGCCGTCCGCTTGATCGGCGTCGCCAGCGTACCCATGCCGATGCCATATCTCACTCGTATCCCCGTGAGCGCTGATTCCAACTCGGTGACTATGTCCATGACCCTGTCCGGTTCGGGCAGAAGCCCCTGGAACTCGTCACCCAGCGTCACCAGAAAACCGGCGGTGAGGTCGTTCGCAAAGACCTCATTCACCCGAGCCATGGCCTCCTCGAGGCGGACCTGTGTGCCCTGACGGTCAGCCGTCTGCCTGGACCCGCAGACGTCTCCTATTACAGCCACGAAAGTATGGTCAGTGGTCTTCTTCATGATCGATCCTTCTCAGCTGATTAGCCATCCAAGGCTAACTACAGGCACTTAGCTTAATTCAACTAAGTAGCAAGCTCTTAGCCAAAATACGGCAACTCCCCTGTCGGTGTCAAGGAGATTTCGCCCGCTCCCCGTCAGAGGCCTCAAGACCCAGGCTGACGCCCGGCCGCGGCTCAAAACGCCGCCGCGTCCCATCCTGGGGTCCGATGATGATACCGCCCTGCCCGTCAAGTTCGACCGCAGTCCCCTTGAAGACCCTTCCATCGCACTCCATCCGCACACGCTTCCCGAGCACAACGGACAGCTCGCGCCATTCTCCGAGGAGACCAGAGAACCCCTGCTCCACCAGGAGCCCGTATCGCTCGCAGAACTCTGAGAGGATCCCCTCAAGCAGCACTGCCGGATCGATAATCTCACCCGTCTCAACAAGAACCGATGTAACCGGGTACCACTCGATTCTCGGCAGATCCGCGGATCCGATATTCGCATTGAGGCCGATCCCGACGACAACGGCTCCCCCTGAAGATTCGGCCATGATGCCGCCCAGCTTCTTCCCGCCAACATAGATATCGTTCGGCCACTTGATTCCGACCGGAAGCCCGGTCAGGTTTCGGAGGCCTCCGACCGCGGCCAACGCAGCGGCAGCCGTGAGTCCCCACAGTTCATCTGCTCTGAGCTCCGGTCTGAGAAGAAGCGAGCACCAGAGACCGCCGTCCGGAGAGTGCCACGCATTCCCGCGGCGCCCGCGGCCTCTCGTCTGTGTTCTTGCCACAATGACCGTGCCTTCTCGGCAACCTGACTTCACCGCGTTCAGCACGGCGTCGTTCGTCGAGGTAACCTCATCCAGCCACGTGACGTCCCAGTCAATCTGCAGGCGCGGTTTCATCTTCGATGTCTTCCACGATAAGGCTGAGATCGAGAGCCGGCGCAGAGTGTGTCAGCGCCCCCACAGAGATGAAAGCAGGACCGAGTTCGGCGACCGCCCCCAGGCTCTCGAGGGTCACGCCTCCTGAGATCTCGACATCAGCGGGATGTTCGTGCACGCCGGACGCCCGAATCGCCTGACGCATTTCATCGGTCGACATGTTGTCGAGCATCACACGATCGACGCCGACCTCGAGCGCCGCGTTCAGTTCGTCCAGGTTGCGCACCTCGACCTCTATCGCGAGATCGGGGTAGCTGCTCCTCACGCTCGAGACGGCAGGACCGATACCGCCGGCGGCGGTGATGTGATTCTCTTTGATGAGGGCCATGTCCCATAGACCGATCCTGTGGTTCGCCCCTCCCCCAGCCACAACCGCGTACTTTTCCAGCAGCCTCAAGCCTGGTGTCGTCTTGCGCGTGTCCAGCAGAACCGCTCCCGTGCCTTGCAGCACATTCGCGTATCTTGCAGTCATTGTAGCTATGCCCGACAACCGCGCCAGGAAGTTCAGCGCAACGCGCTCGCCGGTGAGAATCGCGCGCGTCCCCCCCTTGAGCTCCACGATCAGATCCCCGGACACCACACGCTCGCCGTCGATAACGCGAAACTTCACCTCGATATCCGGATCGAGTTCACGGAAAACCGCTTCGGCCACCTTGAGACCCGCGATGACGCCGTTCTCCTTCGCCACGATCTTCGCTCGCGAGCGCTGCCCCTCCGGCACCGTGGACTCCGTAGTAACGTCGCCTGTCCCTACGTCCTCAGCGAGGGCCGCCCGGACAGCAGCGTGCATGCTGTCTTCCATCGACATCATATATCCTTCTCCCGCTCGTGCCTGCCGTGGAGGATATTGTCCTTCTTCGGAACCGTCGTGCGGCCCCGCGTCCTCACCGATGAACCGCTTGATCCGGGCGGAGCGGAGCGCTTCCCATCGTCCTGCCCCTTACCACCCTCACCCGAACCGATACCGTGCGTCATTTCCAGCTCATCGATCCTGTCGCGAATGCCGGCCGCTTTCTCGAAATCCATTTCGGCTGCAGCCTGCATCATATGCTCATGCATGATCTCGATCATCTGCTCTACATCGAGCCCGGCGTCGAGAGTCGCCATCTCGAGATCCTCGTCGACGCCGGATCCGGCGTCGGCAACAGCCGTGGCACGCATTATCTCCTCAACGGACTTAATGATGCTCTTCGGCGTGATCCCGTGCTTCTCGTTGTACTTCATCTGGATCTCACGCCTTCGGCTCATCTCTGCGATGGCGCGTTCCATTGACCCAGTCATCTTGTCTGCATAGAAGATCACCTTGCCGCCGAGGTGTCTGGCCGCGCGGCCGGATGTCTGAATGAGCGACGTGTCCGATCTGAGAAAACCCTCCTTGTCGGCATCGAGAACGGCGACAAGCGAGACTTCCGGAAGATCCAGACCCTCGCGAAGCAGGTTTATGCCGATGAGCACGTCGAACTCGCCGAGACGCAACCCGCGGATGATCTCGATACGCTCCAGAGCAGCTATGTCGGAGTGAAGGTATCGCACGCGGATACCCAGTCCGTGCAGGTAATCCGTGAGATCCTCGGACATGCGTTTGGTCAGCGTGGTGACAAGCACCCTCCCACCTTCACCCGTCACCTTTCTGATCTCTTCAAGGAGGTCGTCCACCTGACTCGAAACAGGCCTGAGGACGATGGCAGGATCGACGAGACCGGTCGGCCTGATAACCTGTTCGACTATAACACCGTCACACGCATCGAGTTCGAAGCTGCCGGGCGTAGCGGATACGAAGATGACATGTTTCATGAACTCATCGAACTCGTCGAACATGAGCGGTCTGTTGTCGAGTGCAGACGGCAACCTGAACCCGTATTTGACCAACGTCTCCTTCCGCGCACGGTCGCCCTTGTACATCCCACGAATCTGAGGAACGGAGACATGTGATTCGTCGATAAAGAGAAGGAAGTCATCCGGGAAGTAGTCCAGGAGCACGGCGGGCCGTTCGCCGGGCGCGCGCGCCGTAAGGTGGCGCGAGTAGTTCTCGATTCCCGAGCAGTAGCCCATCTCGTGTAGCATCTCGATGTCGTAGCGGGTTCTGTCCCCGATGCGCTGCGCCTCAAGAAGCTTGTTCTCACTCCTGAATCGCGCAACCTGCTTCTTCGCCTCTTTCTCAATGGCCTTGATGGCACGGTCGATGTTCTCCTGCGTAGTCACGAAGTGCTTCGCCGGATAGATGGAGATGCGTGTGAGCGACTCCAGGGTCTTCCGCGTCACGAGGTCGATTGTGGATAGTCTCTCTATCTCATCCCCGAAGAACTCAACGCGGATAGCTTTCTCTTCGTAGGACGGTCGTATTTCGACGATGTCGCCTCTGACCCGGAAGGTGCCGCGACCGAACTCATAGTCATTGCGCTCATACTGCATGTCCACAAGGTCTCTGAGAAGCGCATTGCGATCGTACGACTCACCGACGGCCAGCCCGACAAGCATCTCCTTGTAGGCCTTCGGAGAACCGATACCGTATATGCATGAGACGGATGCAACGATGATGACGTCCCTTCGCTCGAGCAATGACGCAGTTGCTCTGAGTCTCAGGCGGTCGATCTCATCGTTGATGTCGGCATCCTTCTCGATATACGTGTCGGTGACGGGAATGTAGGCCTCAGGCTGGTAGTAGTCGTAGTAGCTGACGAAGTACTCTACGGCATTATCGGGGAAGAATGAGCGGAACTCCGCGTAGAGCTGCGCGGCCAGTGTCTTGTTGTGGGAAAGGATCAGCGCCGGCCGATCGGCCTTTGCGATGACATTCGCCATCGTGAAGGTCTTGCCGGACCCCGTCACGCCAAGAAGAGTCTGGAAGCGATCGCCGTGCTCGACTCCATCGACGAGCTCCTTGATCGCCCTCCCCTGATCTCCCCTCGGCTCGAAAGCGGAAACAAGCCTGAACGACTTTGACATCCTGCCTCAACTCGCCTGCGGGCGGCGCGCATGACCGCGCGCGGGCTGCGCTCTCCATTGGCGCTGCACACCAACATCATGAACCACCGGGCGGCCTTCACACATCCCTGGTTAACGCGACATCCCATCTTCATCGACAACGAGCCCCTCAACGAGCCTCGTTCCTGCGCCTGCGGTGCCAAGGAAGACGCCGTCAAGATAGAGCTCCAACCCTCCACCGTTGCCAACGTCGAGTACGAACCGTTCGTCGGCCTGCCAGGTCCTCTGGTCGCCGGCGTCGAGCGTGATATCGGCTGTGGGAGTCCCATCCGCAACAATCCTGAGCCATGTCCGCTCGCGGGCCACGGCCGTCAGTTCGAGCTTGTGCCATTCGATGAGGGTGTCCTGCGCGGCCGCTTTCTGGAGTTGCTGGGCGGGCGTAGGCTCCGGCAGCGGAATCTCCGCCGGTTCTCTCCGCATCCACCAGACGACAGCGACAACGATGATGACAGCCGCTATGAGCCCTATCGCAATCCAGAGCGCAAGCTTGTTTGATCGTTCCGTCTGTTCGTGAAGCTCCAGCTCCACGGTCTCCCACTCGTCCGGCTCGACGGTCTCCTGCTGCTGAGTGAACCGGAGGTACTTCTGCAGAACCTCCTTCTCATTGAGACCCAGATAGCGCGAGTAGGTCCGGATGTGGCCTTTCACGTAGACTATAGCGGGTATCGCGCTGAAACGATCCTCCTCGAGAGCTGTAACGATCGATTCACTCATGCGCGTCGCTCTCACGACATCATCGATCGTCTTTCCCTGTGCTTCACGCTCTTTTCTAAGGAGTTCACCAACGGACTCCATTCGGTCCTCCGACATGCTTAAGACCATCCGACGACGGCTCTATCAACCGACGCTGCTATTCGTAGCGAACAGTATACTTCACAACAGCTGTCCCGTCGGCCTCCACTGGCACTGAGAACTCTATCCGACGGGCATCTTTCTTCTCAAACTCGTGCGTCTTATCCAGAATCGTCCAGTAGCCGTAAAGGTGCTCAACCACACGAACGACTACGCTCTCATCCTTGTGATTCCGGATCGTGACCTCGTAGTCCTCTTCACGCACGCGTTTCGTTATCTTCCGCGAGTCCATCATCTTGCGCTCGGCCGCTATGTCGAAAGCATTGCCGAGGTAGAGTCCGATGTCCTCGTTCCTCGCGGTGTGATCTATCCTGTCCTCACCGATGAACTGGAGATCCCCAATGGAGTCCTCCTTGTACATCCTCACGGTACCGGCAGGCAGAGGCTGTCCCAACCCCACCTCTTCCGAATTCTCGAACTCCAGGAGAACCCGCACGTCCGAGCCCTGCCTGCTGTCGAATTCAAAGATCTTCTCGACAGCAACGGCCGTGCTCGGAAAGAACGTAAGCTGCTTGATCTCGCGGTCTGCGAGGGTGGCCCTGGCATCGAGCTTGTAAAGATGGTACTCGAAAAGCTGCTCTTCGTGGAACTCCGGCGCTGTTGCCATGCCTTTGGCCATCATCGCGCGATCGCCATCGTAGGTCATCGCCACGCTCTGCACCGGAACCCTGTTGATGTCTCCGGCAACCAGGTCGAGCTTTGCATCCGTGTATGTCGAACCTGACCGGTTGTCTATCGAGACCCACGCCGCAAGATCAATCGCATCATCCTTATCACTTACAACACCAACGTACTCCGCGTGCCAGTTGATGCTGGACGTCAGATAGGTCACCTCAACAAGACGCTCTCCCGATTTCTCGGCCCCGACGCGCCAGACGAGCGACGGCTTGGATATGAGCCCCTTGGGAAGCGATGGGAAACGGATGTACGCCACCTTGTCCCTGTTGAGCGTGATGACAGGCCCACTCCCACTCCCTTGGTCCAGCACGATCATACTCCCATCCACACTGATGAGCGTGCCGGAGAAGAGGTCGGCGTCCTCTGTGACCACGTCGATCTTCTTCTCGAGATACCTCTCGAGAATCTTCGATGAACTCGCAAGGTCGAACCTGTAGTTCTGTTCCCAGACTGAAGCGTCCGGCCCTTCAAGCACGCGGAAGTGCACAGAGGTCGGGTCTATCCGCTGCGCGACATCGCTGAATCTCATCTCTGAGACGCCCGCATCGAGATCGATCCGTCGCACATCCTTCACGAGCGCGAGATCCTTGTTGTAGACGGTTATCGCAATCTCTTCCTGCCCGGCCTGCGCCGCCGGCGCGAGCATAACGAGCAGAAGCATCACTGCCGCTGTTGCCTTCAAAATGAGCCTCCCCTTGCTGACAAGATGATACCGAGCACGCCCACCACCCAGCAGTAGTATGCGAAACGATGCAGGCGCCCGACAGTCACGACCTTCATGAGTATTGCGATGGCCGGGAGCGCGCTCACGAACGCGGCTACAGTACCGGCCATCGTTGCTGCGCCCAGTTCACCTCTCATGGCGACCGCATCACCGATGCTCATGACCGTGGCCCCCAGAATCACAGGCACAGAGAGGAGGAAAGCGAACTCGGCCGCTTTCGCCCTGCCCAGACCCAGAGCCAGCCCCGCAGAGATCGTAGCACCCGAACGAGAGATGCCGGGAAGGATCGCTGCCGCCTGCGCGATCCCGACAAGAACGGCGTCTCTCGTCCTCTCTTCTTTGCGCACACCTCCCTCGAGGAGCTTCGTAAACCAGAGCACACAGCCTGTCAGAAGCAGAAAAGACGAAACGACAACGGGACTGCTGAAGAGCCGGCCGACGATATCCTCCAGAAAGAGTCCAACAATAGCTGCCGGGATCGTTGCGACCACCAGATGAAAAGCAAGACGCGCATCTGGCTCATCATATTCGCGTCGGGTGAGAAAGCTGAAGGCCGCCACGAGAATCGAAGCCACACGCCGCCGGAAGAACCAGATCACAGCGAGCGCCGTCCCGAAGTGAACAAGAACCTCGAACGTTACGCCCGGGGTCTCTATTCCGAAGAAGTGCTCAGCGAGCGCCAGATGGCCCGAGCTGGAGACCGGCAGGAATTCGGTGAGTCCCTGCAACACGCCGAGCAGTATCCCCTGCAGTACACTCATGCACCTACTCTCCCTACCAGGAAGGCCACCAGACCCATCACCATCACGAGCTTGAGCGCCCCCGCATGCAATCTGAGATCGGCCGGTTCGGGGCGGCGTGAGGGAAGAACCAGTTGCCAGATAAGAATCAGCTCGATCGCACCAGCGACGACGGCATACCCAGGACCGTAGAGCTGTGCGAAGCACGGCGCCGCGACCACACCCATTAGCACTACCGTGGTGATGCGAGCAACCGTATATGCGCGTTCAGGACCAAATCGTGTTGCCAGCGTCACCACACCGGCCCGGGCGTCGCCCTCGATGTCCTCGATGTCCTTCACTACCTCCCGCCCGACGTTCGCCACGAGCGCCATGATGAACGGGATTACGAGCGGTTCGACCTTCCCCTGTGTCACTCCACCCAGAACAACGATCGACGCGGTGAGCACGGCCGCCACCAGATTGCCGACAACAAGAATCCGCTTGAAGCTTGCCGAATAGAGAGCCGTCAACCCAACCCAGGTCACCACCACCAGAAACGACGGTCCGCCTGCCAACGCGCCGAGAACGAGCGCCAGAGCGTAGGCAATGCCGGATATGACTGCCGCCCCACGGACACTCACCCGCCCACTCGGGATCGGTCGCATCGGCCGATTAACAACGTCGGCTTCTCTATCGAGGCAGTCGTTGAGCGCATTCGCTCCCGAGACCGCGGCAAGAGCTGCGGCCGCTCCGAGCATCGCCGGAGCCGGCAGGAACGGATGTCCGGCGATCAACGCTCCGGCTACGACCGCACCAGCTCCGATGAGACCATTGAGAGGCCTTATCAACTGGAGCAGAGCAGAGATCCTAGATCCTGAACCCGATTCCAGCGCGAATCTCCCATCCGTCAGTCGCGCAGCCAAAGGCGTTGTACCACCTGAGCTCGAGACTGCCTCTGGTCCCTCCATCGAGACCATCGTACGCAAGACACAAGGACACCTCGTCCGTCCGCAAGACATCTCCCGAAGGGAAACGAGTGTCCGGGTTATCGATGCCTTTAACGAATGGAATGCGGATACTCCCTTCCCCACTTCTCCGACTCACATAGCCTGCCCCGATCGACCACGCAGGCGACGGGTGTGCAATCGCCATGAGCGTCACCTTGTCGGAATCCGGACCGAGTTCGAACCCGATCGGAACACCGTCGTGCTCAAGCCGGTGTTCAATGCGCTTGTGAGTGTACGTCCATTTTCTCACCTGTGAGTATTCGGCCGTGAACTCGAGATCGAACCGGCCGGCCGGCGCCCCGTAGAACGTGTACCCCATAGTCACGCCGTACTTGTCCGGGTTCTCCGTGTAGCGCTCGTACTGCAGATCGTCGACAAGGAACTCACCGTAGAACTCGTGCCCGGTCGCGGCGATCCAGTCGAAGTCCAGAAGCCAGAAGATGTTGTCGTCCTCTCGCTGATTGTGCTGCGCAAGGTAGTAGGGCACGAGGGGATTCAGATAGACCGGGTCGATAGTGATGTCGCTGTAGACCACAAGTTCGCTGAGACCGATGGTGAGACGGTCTCCAGCCACCACCATGCGATGCCCGGCGATCATGATATTGTCATCGTCACCCAGATCGTCACCCAGACCGTCGCCCAGGTCATCCTCTGTCCAGGTATCCGTGTACTCGACCAGCGCGTGAAGCGCGTGGAACGAGAGACGCCCCAGGCTGAAGCTCGCATCAAGTTGGTCGAAAGTCGGCGCATCGCCTGATATGAGCAGGCGCCCGTGGTTCGATCGCCCCCACGCGGGGCCACGCCTTCCGATCGCGATTGAAAAATGTGGTCTCTCCAGTTTGAAGTAGGCGTGTTCAGATTCAGCCGTTATGCCTCTCCAGGTCCGCGCACGTCCTGAGACCCTCTCCACTCGTTCTCCCTCCTGCCCATGCAGGAGGATGTCGACGTCAGAGTAGAATCCGACAACGTCACCGAATCCACCCCACAGGTCGTAGGAGGCGAGAACATCCATACTCATCTCATCAGAGTCGTCACCTTGAGCCGTTCTTGCGAGAACAGAAAGTTCCACGCCGAACCCCAGTGAGGCCTGACCATCCGAGATACTCACCGCGGGTGCATCGATCTCCCCGGTAATGAACTCCGCTCTGAGCCTCTCAAGCATCCAGGTCTCACGCGCGGTCAGAACAGGTCTCGCCCAACCAGCACCCAGCGCGTCGACCTGGGAACCGCCTACGGCCGTTTCCAGCGCCGCTCGCACCGCGCTCCTGGCGATTGGTCTGGTTGTGAGATCGATCGCAAGAACGCCGCGAGCCCTCAGCCGCTCCAGGAGTGGATAACCCCAGTGATCCAGAGGAAGATCCGAAGGAGTGCGTTGAGGCGCCGCTCCCGCTTGCCCGGCAGCGCTTGTGACCACCAGGACCACCAGGAAGATCAGCACGATGACGCGCCCGGCATATGTGTGGAATGCGGAACCGGTCCGCATCCGGCAACAGCTTATCATCCTACCTCCGCGTCACCACGTGCAGGCGGTCAGCTTCACGATAGGCAGCGGCCGCCTCGACGTCACGGCCCAGCCTGTCCAGAACGATACCCATCTGGTAGTGAATCCGCGGGTCGTCAGGCTGTTCGCGAGCGGCCCTTTGAAGACACCGCTCCGCGTCCTCAAAACGGTCAAGTGAAGTCAGAGCCAGGCTCATCTGGTAGCCCAACTCCGCGGTCTCGCCTTCGAGAGCCATGATGCGCTGGAAAGCCACAATAGAACGGGCGAACAGCCCCTTGCGCAGAAGCACTACACCGAGCTGAAAGTGCGCAGCCGTGTTGTCGGCAGAGTACTTCACTGCAAGCTCGAGTTCAGGCAGCGCTTCGTCGTCCCACCCAAGAGCTGCGAGCGCAACGCCGAGATTGAAGTGTGCTTCGGCACTCGTCGGCTCTGCGGCCACTGCCTCTTTGAACTCGTCCACCGCATCAGAGAGCGCACCCCTTTCGCCGTAGATAGCGCCAAGATTCAAATGCATTTCCGCATTGTCCGGGTCGATTTCGATGGCACGCTTGAATTCCAGTATCGCCTCGCCGGTCCGATCCATCGCATCAAGCACGAACCCAAGATTGGTGTGGGCCTTTGCACATTCGTAGTCCACTCCAATAGCCTTGCGATACCAGCGCTCGGCCTCCTCCAACTCGTTTCTCCCGGCAAAAGTCACGCCGAGCCGGTAGTACGGCTCCGCGGTGTCCGGTGCAGAATCGATGGCTTTCATGTGCTGTTTAACAGCCTCATCGCTGCGCCCACTCATGTCGTAGACCCTACCAAGATTGTAGTACGCAGCCGCGCAGTCCGGATCGATCCGCGCAGCGCGCTCGAACTCGGTAGCAGCGGCCTCCAGGAAACAGAGTTTGCGATAGCAGGTGCCGCACGACAGCATCGCATCCACATCCATCGGACGCTTCGCCAGAAACTGCTGCAGAACCACGACGGCATCCGCATACCGCGCGGAACCGATGTACACGGATGCGAGCTCCTTGAGGGCCGCGATGTCGTCAGGAGCGCTTCGAAGACGCTTCTTGATATCCAGGAGTTCCCGCTTGAGCGGGCTCTTCAGAGACATCATCCGCCGACATCCTTCCCGGTATCTGCAAGAGCCCTACAGCTTCCCCCGGCTCTCCAGAACCTCTTTGATCTTCGTCTTGAGTTCGGTCAGGTCAGCCGACTTCACAACGTATGCATCCGCCATCCACGATGCGAAGTCCTGCTTGTACGTCGAATAGGCTGAGTTCAACACAACAGGAAGATCCCGCCTCGTCTCCATGATAGTCCTCAAACAATCGATACCATCCATACCATCAAGACGGATATCCAGGACAACCAGGTCCGGCGGTGCTTTCGCGATCATTTCGAGCGCTTCCTCGGCGCTCTCCGCAGTCTCAACCTCGTATCCTGCCCGGGTGAGTTCACTCTCATAGAGCTTGCGGATGTTCCGCTCGTCATCCACGACGAGGAGCTTCGTCATTTCCACCTCCAGTCGTATCGTCCACGGCTCCTGATTGCCCGCCGTCTCCGGATTCTTCGCCGCTTCCTGAGACCATTTCATCACCGGTCCCACCGTAGACACGCTCGTGCTCAAGCTCGGCCGTTGATCTCACTATCGGAAGAACCACCTGAAAAACGGTACCTTCTCCCACCTTGCTCTCAACACTGATCTCGCCCCCATGATTCTCAATGATGCGACGCGTGACTGCGAGTCCCAACCCTGACCCAGACTTCCTTGTTGTGAAGAACGGGACGAACAGCTTACTCATCACGTCTTCAGGAATGCCCGGCCCCGTGTCGCGGATGCGGACGACTATGGTGTCACCTCTCTGTAAACTCGAAACTGTAATGGTCCCACCATCCTCGGCAGACTGTATCGCGTTCCCGATGATGTTGAGAAACACCTGCTTGAGCTGGTTGGCATCTCCTACAGTCACAGGAAGACCATCCTGCAGCTCTCCCATAAGGCTGATCTGTGAAGAGAGCACACCGTGGGACAGGAGTTTTCTTACGTCGCGAAGGATGTGGTTGATGTCGACCGGGCGAAGGACAGGCTGAAGATGCCGTTCAAGCGTGAGCTGCTCGCGCAGGATCTGCTCGAGTCTCGTCACCTCTTCAATGATGATGAGCGTGAGTTCGCGCCGCGGGTCATTCAAATCCATGTCTTCGTGAAGCTGCCTGGCAAAGCCACCGACAGCTATGAGCGGGTTGCGTATCTCGTGCGCGACGTTCGCCGCCATCTGTCCAATGCCTGTGAGCTGCTCGACCTCTCGGAGCTGCACCTGCAGTTTCATCCGTTCGGCCACATCCTTGATGTACTGGATAGCCTGAATGGTCTGTCCGTTCTCGTCCTTCACAGGGAACGTGTAGACGTCGACGCCTCTCCTGTGAAACCCGGTGGAGATCTTGACCTGCGGCACAAGCGTGGCCACACCGCTCTTGAACGTCATGTGCGCCGGACAGGCCTCGCAGGCGACCTCGCCGCGACAGTACACTTCGTAGCAGGGATGTCCAACAATGTCCTGCGGCTCCATCCCGATGAAAGCGGCCTCGGCTTTGTTCACTGCCACAATACGGAAATCCCGGTCCACTATAATAAGACCATCCGTGATGCCGTCGAAAACGGCTTGAAGTTGCTGTTTGCTCTTG
>JAUVLP010000043.1 GCA_030600655.1 Candidatus Eiseniibacteriota bacterium | reverse complement strand
GGCCCTTCTGATGTCAACCCACCATCCTTCTGGATTGAAGCTGGTCAGTTCGACCCCCATCTTGGCTCTGCCCACTATCTGCACCGTCACGGTGACCGGACCTCCGCCTCGCCTGCCAAGCTTGACGTCGAAGATGCCGAGTTCGTTAACCGATTCCAGATTGATGAGGAATCGCATCGGGTCACGCTTGCCGGACTTGTCGAGAACGTAGAACGCCGTACGCGTAAGCCTGATATCAGCTCTGAATGGTCGGCTACGCTTCCCGTTCACGAGGCGGACCTTGATTCCGGACTCCTCGCGAACGATGCCCTCTCGGAGCGCCGCCTCATCCCACTGCTTCCGCGCTGCCGCGGCTTTCCGCTTCTTCCAGATCGTGCTCAGAATTGCGAACAGTGGAGCCGCGCCGTATGGAATGGCAGAGGTAAATTTGCCGATCATCTTCCGGTCCAGAGCAATCACATCATGCTTGTGAACGATGAAGTAGCCTATGGCAATCGCAGCGAGAGCAAACAACACCCACCGTTCATTACGCTCTTCGGCCATTGTTGTGCCTCCTTACTGCGATGCCGGGGTCAGTTCCCCGGCCCGCCACGACACACTGCACCCTCTACCCAAAGGCCAACCCTATGCGGCTTTTGACCTCAGCCATCGTCTCCCTGGCTATCTTTTCCGCGCGGTCGGAGCCGGCCAACAGTATCTCCTTGATAGCATCGGGCTTTGCCAGAAACTCTTTCCGCCTCTCTCGGAGCGGAGCGATGATCTCCTCAATGTGGGCGACCAGCAATTTCTTGCACTCCACACAGCCGATGCCTGCGCTCTTGCACCCATTCGCACAGTACTCCAGCTCTTCAGAAGTCGAGAAGATCTTGTGATAGCTGTAGATATTGCAGATCTCGGGGTTCCCTGGATCGTCCCGTCGCTTTCGCGCCGGATCTGTCTTGGCGGATGCTATCTTCTTCTGCAGGTCCTTGTCTGAGTCGTCCAGATAGATACAGTTGTCGAGGCTCTTGCTCATCTTGTTCTCGCCGTCCAGACCCATCACCTTTGCCCCCGTGCCCAACACCTCCGCCGGCTCCGGAAAGGTATCACCGAACGTCGCGTTGAATTTCCTTGCGATCTCTCTCGTGAATTCGAGATGCGGAACCTGGTCTTCTCCCACAGGAACTATGTCGGATTTGTAGAGCAGGATGTCGGCGGCCATCAGCACTGGATAGTCAAAGAGCCCCATACCGACCTCTCCGGGATTCTGCCTCACCTTTTCCTTGAACGTAGGAATGCGCGACAGACGGCCCATTGATGTCTGACAGTTGAGTATCCACGCTAGTTCTGTGTGTTCGCTCACGCGCGACTGGATCATGATAATACTCTTGTCCGGGTCAAGTCCCGCCGCAAGATAACCCGCCGCCGCATCCAGAATGCGAGCAGACATTTTGCTGGGATCGTACGGAGCCGTTATCGCGTGATAGTCAACGATCCCGAACACGGGTTCATACTCATTCTGAAGCTCTATCCATTGTTTGATCGCACCAAGGTAGTTCCCTATGTGAAGCCGGCCGCTCGGTTGTATCCCACTGAAGAAATGTTTCTTCATTTCATCCCCCAGGCACAGGCAACAGTGCCACATAGTCTCTGCGCCCTTGCACCACGATGCCCTGTTCCAAGAACCCGCCAGCCCAGCAGGCGGCGGGACGTCACACTACTGCATACTATCACGGCCCTGTGCTCCGCTTCAAGTCGACCCCAACCTCTCCACGCCCTCCCGTTCCTACTCAGATTCTGCCTCTTCAGTCCCCTCAAGTTCGAGGATCAAGCCCCTCGCCTCATCGCAGACCGGGTTGGCATCGAGAGCATCACGGTATGACAGGAGAGCTGCCTCGCTCGCCCCGTTCGCAGCATGAAGCATCCCGGAAGCGATGTGAAAGCGCTCCATTGCCCCCCGCGATGCACCGTTTTCGGAAACGAGTTCCGCTGCAGTCTCGATGCTCAGAACCGCTTCCTCTGTCCGGTGAAGTTTGAGCAACACTATTGCGCGATCGCTGTGTCCCACAACATCACCAGGCATAAGTTCGATGTAGCGATCGATGTGCTCAAGAGCGGCCGCATTATCCCCTGCAGAAGTCTCGAGCCGCGCAACCCACAAAACGTATGATGCGTTATTGGGCTTCAATTCGATCGCGTTCCTGAGCGCCACGAGGCCATCGGCAAATCTCCCGGAGCGCACGAGCGCTTCGCCATAGCGATACTCGTACGCGGCTCTACCGGGACTCAACAACACGGCTGCCCCAAATTCATCAACGGCGGCTCTCCAGCGATTGGCTTTCGCAGCGTGAGAGCCCTGCTCGAAATGCAACCTTGCACGCTCTACCTGATCAACTCGGGGGATGATCTTTCGCGCGTCTATAGTTACCTGAACAGGTTCGAGCTCCGCTTCGAGCTCAAACGGCTGCATCGCGCTCTCGATCGTCACCCACTCGTCGTACGTCCAACCGCCGAGATCGAGAGTCAAAGGAACCGGGGTCCTGAAAAACTCCCCCGACTGGGTGATCGTTCCTCGCACGAGGTAGCCCTCAACGTCAGGCACTACCTCGTATTCAAGAACATACACGGGAAGATCTGCCCGGTAGATCCACTCGTAGAAGAACCAGCCAAGATCACTTCCGGAGGCATCAGAGAAAGCTCCAGCTAGATCGCGTAGACTGATGATCCCGCCGGCGTGGTCTTGAGCGAGCGTGGCAAGCGCTTCACAGTAGGTGTCGTGACCCAACATCTCATTGAGCATCCCCAGGACGGCGGATCCACGTCCTCTCGCTATTCCCCGGTCGCAGTGCACATCCGAGGCTGCGCAGAGACTCAGGAGTGCACGCCCGGACGAGTCCGCGATCACCCGGGCGAATTGCCCGTGGCGAAGCGCACGCCTCAGCGTCGCTTCCTCCTCCCCGCTGACATTCTCCAGCCACCGGATCTCCGCGTGGGCCGCGATCCCTTCCGAGGCGATTGCGCCGGCCGCGACCGAGTGCCCCCACCACGAGCGGGCCAGCTCCAGTATGTATCTGTCGGGCGCCGGAGGTTCCAGCACGTTGCTTTCACCTGTCCTCTTCTCGACAATGATCAAACCCGCGCCGGAAACGGCAGGGACACCTAACGCACCGACGGGAACCGAGAGCACGTTCAGCCAATCGTACGGATACGGGCCAAAACAGGTTTCAAGAAAACGGATCGGCTCCTTCATGACTTGAGCCGTCGAAGCAAGGGGCTGGGCATCGCTCTCCCCACCCGGACTGCCCGCATCGCGGAACTGGTGGCAACCAAGAAAGAGCTTGCCCACAACTCCCCACGAGCTGTCAAATGCGCCGACGACAACGGCTGCGGAGGGAATGGGAATCGAAGCCTGCCAGACATCCCCACCCGCACACAAGGCTGGAAGGGTTGCAGGTGGTGGAGTTGCCATGCCTGAAAGCGTACCCGTAAAAAGACACGATTGACCTACGGGGTATCTCACCGTCGCATGGAACAGCGCAACATCGCCGGCCCATGATGATGGATACCAGGCGTCCTCGCCGGTGAGAATCACCAGACCTCCACCGGCATCATTCGGTTCCCGGGCCAGAGGTACCAATCCTTCGTACTTTACCAGAAGCTCGACGACGGAGGGTCCATCTCCATGCGATTGTGTGGTTCCGTCTGTGGGTGTGAGGAGCACTTCCAGTTCGCGTCCTCTGCGAACAAACTCCAAGTGATCACCACTTGCAGTCTGCAGAGAGAGAACAGTGAGAGCTTCATTGAGCACAAGCTCCATCGTGAGACCTTCCACGCGCCCGGTCAGGAGGCATTGACCCGACAACCATCCCCGCCCAGGGTCCACACACACGTCAATCTCGTAACGTTCCACGTCCTGTGCGGCAAGGAGGCGCTCACTCCGAGCTATCCTGCCGTCATCAAGAGCAAAGAGTTTCTCCACAGCCGCCGGGATGTGATCGGACATGGGCCCCGGAGCCGTCGCGCCAACCGGTGGCGGCTGCGATAGCTGCGATGAAGCCGGCTCGGCAACAGCCACGGTGAAAGCGACCACCGCGAGCAGGAGGAATCTCGTCATGTGACCTCCACAACTCATAGGGATGCACAGAGTCGTACGACGGTGGCCATCTTAGCACCCTTGTTCCCACTCGGCAAGGCCGCCGCCGGGCAACCAGCCTTGACGGACACTGGCCGCGAAGGTATCATTGCTGTGCATGATAGGGAAAGGAGTCCAGCGAGATGGCACCGATATACAGTGACAAGGTACTGGATCACTTCAAGAATCCGAGGAATGTCGGTGAGCTTGAGAATCCGGACGGGATAGGCGTCGAAGGCAATCCCGTCTGTGGGGATCTCATGGAGATCCATATCAAGGTCGACGACAACCGCATCACCGACATCAAATTCAAGACTTTCGGGTGCGGTTCGGCAATCGCAACCAGCAGTATGGTGACGGAGATGGCCAAGGGCATGACGCTTGAGGAAGCCCTCAACATCACGCGGAGCAGCGTCGCGAACGCCCTGGACGGTCTGCCGCCCCAGAAGATGCACTGTTCCAATCTGGCAGCAGATGCATTGCACAAGGCAATCAAGAACTATATGAAGAAGCAGGAGACGGGTGAGGGCGGAGACCTTGACTCGTAGGGAAACATAGCAGCGCGCAGTTCACCCCCGCGCTACTTCTCACTCACTCCGTAGATTTCGTCGTAGGACCGGTAGTAGCGATAGACTCGCCGCACGTAGTTTGACGTCTCCGAGAAGCCGATGTCTTCCACAAAGACATCAGGATCGGAGGTTCCACCGTACTCCCACCAGCGCTTCACATTGTTCGGCCCTCCATTGTACGCCGCGAGCGCCCGCAACAGGTCTCCGTCGAAGTCTTCAATTTGCTGCGATAGATAGTAGACACCAAAATGGACATTCGTTTCCGGATCGAGAAGATGTGAGAGCCGGAAGCTGCGATGGCCGACCCGGCGCGCGATCCAGCGCCCAGTCGGCGGCATTATCTGGGTGAGCCCTCGTGCTCCGACCCACGACACCGCATCGAACTCAAACAGGCTCTCCTGTCGCATCAGTGAGTACATGATGTTCGGCTCTAGACCCTGTTCCACGCACTTGTTACCCACGATCTCTGAGAAATGCCTGGGGCAGATTTTCTTCCGCAGATAGATGGGAGCATCACTCAGGCTCTCCGCCGGCGACATCGCAAGGACTCTCTCAGCGATACGTATGGCTCGTTTGTTGAGGCCGCTGTTCTCACAGTAGGTCGCGAGTATGTCAAGGATAACCGGCTCTGCACTGATCTCCCTCTCAAGGAGAGCCAGCTCTCGTTCCGCTTCCACACGCATGTGGAGTGCGAGCATGTGATCGGCCCGGACCATGTGGGGTAGATTCATGAGCTGCTGCCGGGTAGCCATGCGCTCGACCGGAGCCAGAGCCCGACCGGACCACTCCCCGACCCATCTCCCAAACTCGTCTGCCTCTTGTCCCCAGAGACGCGACGCAAATCCTCTCGCGGCGTCTTCCTTCAGAATCGTGGCAGGAGGGGTTCGATGTAGAACATCAAGAGCGCCAAGGCGCTCGAGCGACCTTCGCCCGTAGAAGGAATCGCGATCCGCCTCTGCAGCTTCGTGGTAGATCTCCACGGCCTCATCCGTGCGCTTGAGGATCTCTCGCACCTTCCCGATCCAATAGAGGGCGCGTGCGGTAGTGGCGCCGTTTCCTCCCGCATAGATATCAGCGAACGCCGCCTCGGCCTCGGCCAACAGACCGCGCTTGAACAGACACAGACCCGCTCTGAACCGCGCGTCGGCTACGTGCCCGCTTCGAGGATAGAGTCGGGCAAGCTCCTTGTACTCCTCGGCTGCCTCGTCCCACCTCCGTTCGTCCTCAAGCAGGCGGGCCTTCTCCCACTGGGCGTCGGCTGCCTCCGGTCGATCGGAGTGAAGCTCGATGTACTCATCATACGTCGCGAGGCTCTCTTCGACGCGGCCTGCCGCTCGGCGGCAGTAGGCCAGCTTGAGCCAGGCGAGATCGTAGTACTCACCGTCACTGTCGAATTCGACAGCATCCTCAAACTTGCCGGCCGCGGTTCCGTGACTTCGCTTTCGTTGGTGGCTCCGACCAAGGAAGTAAGTGGCTTCTGCCTCGAACTCCCTCTCGTCATTGTTCCTCAGGTAGTAGCTGAAAAACTCCGCAGCATCGCGGTAGAGCTTTCTATTGTAGAGGACCAGTCCCTGATGATAACGGTCGGTGAACGACCTCGACAGTCTACGACCCTTCTTCATAGCCTCGTGGGAGTGACGCGATCTCGGGTAGTCGTTGACGGCTGTCGTGTAGCTCGCCTTCGCCGCCTCGTGATCCCCCCGCTCCTCGAACGTCAGACCCATCTGGTAGTGCGCGCTCGCGCTCACCTCGTAGCTGCTGGATTTGGTGAGAAGCACACGATACCACTGGAGAGCCATGTCCCAGTCGGACGATGCTCTGTATGTGTCGGCAAGCTCCTCGATGGCCCGGAGATCGAGAATCGCCTCTTGATCGTCATCTATGACCTCCCGGAGCATCTCCACCGCTATCTCTCGATCGCCACGCTCCCTGGCCACAACCGCCATTCTAATCCGCACCACATCACCGATATCTTCGAGTTCAGGAAGCGATGCTGCGTATGCGTCCAGCGCCCTCTCCCAATCCTCCCCACGCTCGTACGAACGCCCCGCCATGAATCGAGACCGTGCGGCCAGCGTACGGAAGTACGCGCCGTCCCCGCCGGCCTCGTGGCTCGCGATCAACACCGCCACATCACCGAAGACCTGTGACGCAGTTCGGTAATCGCCGTCCTCGTAATGGAGACCGGCAAGCGCATAGAGCGAATCCGCCGACGCGCGCCAGGACGCCGCTGCCTGCTGTGGAAAAAGAAGACAGCACACAAGAACGATTGGTAGCTGGATTCTGAAAACGGTTCTTCTATTCATCGATCACCCGGTGATTGAATCCCCAGGATCTCGCCGGCTTCGGCCACCGTGGCTGCTGAGATCACACGCTCCGCAAGTCCGCGCGCCTCACTGCTGTCGGTCTCACAGACCGAACGGCGGACGCGAAGAACCCTGCTTGTGGCCACGCTTATCTCCCTCACCCCAAGACCCAACAAGAGTGAAACATAGCTCGCTGTTCCCGCCATCTCACCACAGACAGCAACAGGCACGTTCGCCGCCAGCCCCGCGTCAACGGTTCTCCGGATCAGAGCGAGCACTGCCGGATCGTGAGGCCGGTAGAGATGGTCGATCTGCACGTTCCCGCGGTCCACAGCGAGAGTGTACTGGACGAGATCGTTTGTCCCTATGCTCATGAAATCGCTCTCTGCTGCCAGTCGGTCCGCAACCATCACGGCCGACGGTATTTCGATCATCGCACCGACCGGGACGTCCTCCCGGAACGCCACTCCGCTTTCAACGAGAGTGCGCTTGGCGCCCTCCAGACAGCTCTTCGCCGCCCGCAGCTCATCGACGCACGAGATCATAGGCCAGAGAATGCGCACGTTTCCGTGCAGGCCGGCTCTCAAGATCGCCCGCATCTGCTTCTCAAAGAACTCAAGGTTGTCGAGCGAGATCCTGATCGACCGATACCCAAGATGAGGATTGTGCTCGTGAAAAGGATTCTCGGGGCCAACGAACTTGTCTCCACCGATGTCGAGTGTGCGTATCGTGACCGGCCTGTCACCCATGATCTCAGCGACGGCTCGATACACCTCGTACTGCTCATTCTCGGTGATCCCGATCCCCTCTGCCATGAACAGCATCTCGGTGCGGAAGAGTCCCACGCCATCTACATTCACACCTGCCGCATCACGAGCTTCTTCGACCGAGCTGATGTTGGCCATCAGTTTCACACGGACGCCATCAGACATCCTTGTCGACTTCTCTACGAAAGGAGTGAGGGCCGCCCACGCGACGGCTTCTTTCTCCTGCTCTGTCGAGTAGCGTTCAAGCAGCTCGCGGGATGGATTGACGAAGATCTCGCCGGTGTTCCCATCAACGATGATCATGTCACCCGATATGACAAGCCCTGTGATCGAAGGGACCCCGACCACGGCCGGGACTCCCAGCGCGCGAGAAAGTATCGCTGCGTGTGCCTCTCTGCCACCGTGTTCCGTCACGAAACCGAGCACTCGGCCCTTGTCCATGGACACGGTGTCGGAGGCTCTGAGTTCGTTAGCCACGACCACCATGGGATGAGTCAGCGGGCAGTGTGCCCACACACCCAACATCCGTTCGATTACGCGTTTCCCGATATCGGTGATGTCGTATGAACGATCCCTCAGATAGCTGTCATCGGACTCCATGAAGACCGAACTCATGCGCTTCATCTCAGCCGCAACAGCGGACTCCGCATTCACAAGATCCGTCCGGATCTTGTCGTGAATTGCCCCCAGAACTTTCACATCCTCGAGGATCATCGCATGGATAAGGAAGATGGCGGCCTCGCTGTCCCCAAGTTCGCTGGATATCCTCTCGGCATCGGATGTGAGTTCCTTCTTCACAAGCTCCACCGCATCGTCCATGCGAGCGATCTCGGCATTCACGTCAGACGGCTGGATACGTCTCGTCTCCACCTCACCCAAGATGTCACCGAAGAGGAAGGCCGGACCTATGACTATGCCCGGCGACGCGGGGATTCCGCGCAAGGTGGCGGTCGCCCTTCCGGCAGTTTTGCCGCGTGTGTTCTCTGCTACTTGTTTCCCGTTCTTCGACACACCTGTTCCTCTTCTGTTTTCGCCGCTATCGGCGTCTGAGCTTGCAAGTTTCTGTCCTGCAACCACGCGTGATGACCCAGAGACGCGTCAGTTCCCCAGTTTCTTCACCGCCTGCCCTGCTGCCACAAGCACCGGGTCCCACACGGGCGAGAAGGGCGGTGCGTAGCTCATGTCTATCGCAGCCAGATCGGACACCGTCATGCGCCCGTAGATGGCCGTCGCGACCGTATCGATGCGCTTCGCGGCACCCTCGGCGCCGATAATCTGCGCGCCGAGCACGCGTCCCGTCTCCTTCTCAAAGACGATCTTGACTGTGAGCGGACCCCCGCCCGGATAGGCGTGCGAGCGTGACCGTGACCGTATCCTCGCCGAGTCGACAGCGAGTCCCGCCTCCTCGGCAGCTCTCGTAGAAAGGCCGGTCTGCGCAGCCTCGAGACCGAAGATCTTGGTGACGTTGGTGCCTGCTACACCTGCGAATCTCCTGCTGCCGCCGACGGCGTTCTCTCCGGCTATCCTGCCCTGCCTGTTGGCCGTAGTCCCAAGCGGCACCCACGTCGGCCGCCCCGTCACCATATGCACGGCCTCGGAGCAGTCACCAGCGGCTAGAATCGAAGGCTCGCTCGTGATCTGGCGTGCGTCCACCCGAATGGCGCCACTCTTCCCAAGTTCGAGACCGCCGCTCTCCGCGAGCGCCGTGTTCGGTCTGACCCCGGCAGAGACAATGACCATCTCGGACGGAAGGCGCTGCCCTCCTGCGACCACGTACCCGACAGCTTCACCGGTGCCCTTCTCAAACCCATCAACCTTCGTCTCGGTGCGGACAATGACACCTTTGTCCATGAGCTCGCGACTGACGATCTCGCTCATGTCCGGATCGTAGTTGGAGAGCACGCTCGACAGGAGTTCGAGAATCGTAACCTTGATGCCTCGCTCGACAAGCGCTTCCGCCATCTCGAGGCCAATGTAGCCGCCTCCCAGAACCGAGGCGTTTCTGACATTCCTGTCCTCGATGAACTGCCTTATGGCGTCACCGTCAGGGATGGTCCTCAGAGTGAAAACACCGCGGAGCTCCATTCCCGACAGCGGCGGGATCGCAGCCCGCGCTCCCGTGCCGATCACCAACGCGTCAAACTTGATCGTCTCGGTACCACCGGGGTGATCGTAGGTGACGGTCCTGGCTCTAGGATCAAGAACAAGAGCATTCGATTCGAGGCGGACATCGATGTGCCGTTCACGCCTGAAGAAATCGGCTTCGTAGGCGATGAGATCATCTCTCTTATCGACAACACCGGATACATAGTATGGAAGCGAACAGGCACCGTACGAGACTATCCGTCCGCGCTCCAGGACAATTATCTCCACGTCGGGTCTCAGTCTCCGCGCCCGGCTCGCCGCGCTCATGCCGGCGGCGTCGCCTCCGACGACCAGCAGTCGTCCTCCCTCTCTCATGACTGGGGGCACTTGTGTCATCCTCCTGTAGCGGTTGGGAATATGTTCGGGAGAAGAATATCCCACCTATCAATATGGTTAGCACACTGAGAGGCGCCTCGCAAGCGGGGTGACGGAAAGGCGGGATCCGGAAGGGACCCCGCCTGGTTTGCCGTTCCCCTGTACCCCGAGCACATCGCCGCGACCGCGACTAGCGCTTGAAGGGACGCCTGGTCATCGTACTCCATGCACTTGAGGGAGCGCCTACTCCTCGGAATCCATGCACGCCCGGAGTGCTGTGATGAGCCCACTGTGCACTTCTCGCGGCACGGCTTTGCATCGCGTTGTTCTATAGTAGACGATGGTCTGCCGGAACGTCTTCACGACCGCCTGGCAGCGCTCACAGTCGTTCATGTGCAGCTCGAACCTGGCGACCAACTCCTCTTCGAGCTCTCCGTCATGATAGTCGGATAGTATCTCGAGGAATTGCCTGCACTCTGTGCACTCTTTGTGGTCATGCATACTCGTTGGTCCCTGTGAGCTGGTATCCTGATGTCTGATTTTCTACTCTTGCACCTCTTCGGGCGCTTCGTCGACCGCCGTCTCTGAGCGCCCACCCATGTGCTTCGCAAAGAACGTCTCGGCCTCACCGTAGAACCTGAGACGATTCTCCGGTATCGCGAAACCGTGTCCCTCGTCCTCGAACAGTATGTATTTGACCTCGAGTCCCTTCTCCTCCATCGCGTGCACGATCTGTTCCGACTCGGCCTGCTTGACCCTCGGATCGTTGGCTCCCTGAGCAACGAGCAGCGGGATCTTGATCTCGTCGACCTTGAACAGCGGCGACCTCGATATCAGGAAATCGGCCTCAGTCTCCGGGTTGCCGACCCGCTTGTACATGGACTGGATCATCGGGGTCCAGTACGGCGGGATCGTCTCGATGAACGTTATGAGGTTGCTCGGCCCCATCATCGGCACGGCGCAGCAATAGAGATCCGGCGTGAAGGTGACGCCTGCAAGCGCAGCATAGCCTCCGTACGATCCTCCGTAGATGGCGACACGTTCGGGATCGGCGATTCCCTGGTCGATCGCCCAGTTGACAGCATCGGTGAGGTCGTCCTGCATCTTGCCGCCCCACTCCTTATCACCCGCGTTCAGGAACTCCTTGCCGTACCCCGTGGAGCCGCGGAAGTTAATCTGAAGGCAGACATAGCCACGGTTGGCCAGCCACTGAGCCTCCGGACTGAAACCCCACTGATCACGCGCCCACGGTCCGCCGTGGACGTTCAGGACCATCGGAAGATCCTTTCGTCCCATGCCCGGCGGATACGTCGCGTAGCCGTGGATGGTAAGGCCGTCGCGCGATACGAACGAGATGGGCTCCATGGGAGCGAGTGTGTACTGGTCAAGATCGTTCCTGTGATTGAAGAGGAACGTGGCTACCTTGGTCTCACGGTCGAAGCTGTAGTACGAGACCGGCCCATCGTCCTTGATGAAAGCGACGAGCCAGGTACCATCAGCGCTGTCGCGGCTGTAGACGCCCCAGTCGCCGGTGTCAAGCTTGGCTATGGCCTCGAAATCCGCCGTTACAGCTTCGCTGATCGTTGTCCACTCAACCCTCTCCCTGAGGAAAGACACAGCCTCTATCTCATACGTGTCCGGGTTGATCATCACATCCTCGACGTCGTACTCAGGATCTTCCGCTATCACCTCATATTCACCGGTAGCGATCTCATACTTGATGAGTCGGCCGGCATTGACATTCCGCGAGTCGATGAGATAGACGGATGCGCCGTCCTTAGTGAAGCCCAGGGGACCACTCGTAAAGTTGTCCTCCATGCCCCAGTGGATCAGTGTCACCCAGGTGTCGTCCTCGGTCTCGCGTATCAGAAGCTCGCTTCCACCATCCGGCGTTGCGGCAATGGCCCCGCGCACCTTGAGGTCGAAGTCGGTCATCCATCCGAGGTAGTTGCCGGGATTGCGGGCAACTATTTCCAGATCGCCGGTCTCAAGGTCCAGACTATACACATCGTGCAGTCTTGGATCCTGCTTGTTCATCGAGATCAACATTGTGTTCGGGTGGTGCTTGCTGTAATCAACGATCCGGACCTGGACTTCATCGAACGGCGTCAGATCGAGCGTCTCCCCGGAATCAAGGTCCACAGTATAGAGACGCCAGTTCTCGTCACCGTCAGTGTCCTGAAGATACATAATGTGATTGCTGTCCTGATTCCAGAAATAGCGATAGATGCCTCTGTGCTCATCGCTGGTGACAGCATGGTCATCGTCTTCACCTACGGTCTTGACCCAGACATTCAGCACATCGTTCACCGGGGCAATGTAGGCGAGCATCTCACCGTCCGGCGAGATACGGGCCCGCATCCTCTCCGGGTTTCCGAAGAGCACTGAACGAGGAATGATCTCAGGCTGCTTCGTCCCGCATGACGAGAGCAGGATTGCCCCTGTCACGATCACGAGAAGCAGTGCCACGGCTATCGTCCTTCTGCTTGTTCTGTTGTTCATCTGTCCTCCATCCTACCTGTGACATGGCCCATTCAACGTCTGTCCCAACTGGGCCTGTCTATTCTCAGATTCACTGCGGTAGATTTCGATTCACAAATACCCTCTATCAGGCCACGGCGCCTCCGGACGCGTAGTACTGAGCGAGCCTCTCGCGCAGAAACAGCCTGGCGCGGTGAAGGCGGGATTTCACCGCAGGAACACTCAACCCAAGTATGCCCGCCGCCTCCTCAGTCGATAGCCCGTGCACATCTCTGAGTACGAAAACGATGCGGTTGTTGGCCGGAAGGTTGTTAATGTGCCGCGTGAGGACGCTCCCCAGTTCTTCATTCATAACGACCGAAGCCGGGTCGTTCGTCCAGTCCGCGATCTCGCGAGGAACCTCCGCCTCACCGAGCTCGAGTGGCTGGTCGAGCGACACCGTATCGAGCTTCCTCTTCCGGATTCTCATAAGGCATGCGTTGGTGGCGATGCGGTAGACCCAGGTCGAGAACCGGGCTTCCTCACGAAACGTGGGAAGCGCCTTGTAAGCCTTGACGAAGACCTCCTGAAGACAGTCCTCGGCATCCTCTGGGTTCCGAAGCATCTTGATACAGAGGCCGTAGATGTTTGCCTCATGCCTCTCCACAAGCAGGCTGAAGGCTTCGGTGTCGCCGGCCTTGGCTCTCGCCACGAGCTCCGTATCGGTAGGGTCTGTGTAATCGGTCATTCGGCACCAGTCTGCGGAAGCGAGAGCCTAGATCCAGTCGCGCCCCGGCATCCTGTAACTGAATTCCTCACGAACTATCTGCTCCACAAGCCGCGGAACAGCCTCGCGCACCATCTCGAGCATCTCGGCACTCTGCGCTGCGCTCGTTCCCACTTCTATGGCGTAGACGGATATCTCCTGAGGCATGGACACGTTGTCCAGGCCCGGGATCTCGACAGTCGCCCGGTACTCAGTTCCGTACTCCGATACGTGACCATCCACGAGCTCAAGATCGTCGAGCCCGAGTCTTCTGAGCTCGCCTATGTCCCCGTCGCCACCCTGCACACAATCCACGATCACGACCTTGCGGTAGCCGGCCACGACGCCGAGCAGATCTATCTCGGAAGCCGGAATCTCGACAATGTCTATGTAGGGATCGCTGAGCGCCGCGTGCAGGCCGCGGGCTACATCGAGTCCCATTCGCTCACCGGCAAAACCGGGGTTGCCGAGCCCTAGTATGAGTGTCTTCATCACTCCTGCGATTTCTCCCTTCACAGGCGCGAGCTGTCCTTCTCGCTGCCGCCGGTACCCCGGGCTGTTCCTTCGTTCACCGCTATCTACGGAAGCGCGTTGATCTTCTTCTTCGCAGCTTCCGGCCGGCGATACTCCGGCAGAAGCATCGGAGAGATCCGACCCTTCCCTACTCTCGCGCTCTTCAGTTCCTTGTGGAACTTGCTCAGGTGGTCGAGCGAGAGCTTGCCGGCACGCTTGATGCCTGCCGCACGCTCAGCCGCTGCTGCACCCGCACGGCGTCCAAAGACGATGACGTCCAGAAGCGAATTGCCCATGAGACGGTTGCGACCATGGATGCCCCCGGCAGTCTCACCGGACGCGTAGAGATTCTTCACCTTGGTCTCACAGAACTCGTTTATCTTGAGACCGCCATTCTGGTAATGCTGCGTCGGGTAGATAAGAATCGGCACCTCCGACATGTCAATCCCGAAACGCTCGTACTGCCGGTACATCGCGGGAACCCGCTTCTTGATGGTCCCGGCGCCATGCCGCACTTCGATGATCGGAGTGTCAAGCCAGACGGCCGGCTGTCCGGACGGCGTCTCCACACCATTCTTCTTCCCGAAGCACTCGCGAATAATGGCGGCTGCTTCGATATCGCGCGTCTCAAGTTCGTAGATGAACCGGTTCCCTTCGACGTTGGTGATCTGGCCACCGATGCTTCTCACCTTCTCGGTAACCAGCTGACCAAGGATCTGCTCCGGGAACGCCGCGCCCGTCGGATGGTACTGGATAGTATCCATGAACGTAAGCGGAGCGCCAACGCGATACCCGAGAACGAGCCCATCAGCAGTCGCCCCGTAGTGGTTCGACGTAGGGAAGCCCGAGACATGGAGGCGCCCTCCACCACCGGTCGCCAGAATGACCGTCTTGGCGCGGACGATGAGATACTCCTCCGTCTCCATGTTGTAGAGAACGGCTCCCGTCACCTTCTTGCCGTCGGTCAGGAGTTCGTACGCCGCCGCGAACTCCATGATCGGGACATCGTGATTCAGGATCTCGTCTCTCAGCGTCTTCATCATCTCGCCGCCGGTGTAGTCGCGCGCTGCATGCATACGCATGCGAGACGTACCGCCGCCGTGAGTTGTTGTCATCGTCCCATCGGGTTCCTTATCGAACATGACGCCGAGCCGCTCGAGCCACGCCAGAACATCGGGCGCGTCGCCAACGAGCGCCTCAACCAGCTTTGGATCGTTGAAGTAACGACCGCCGCCCATCACGTCCAGATAGTGGATCGCCGGCGAGTCGTTCTCCTTGTCCGCTCCCTGGATTCCACCCTGCGCCATGACGGTGTTAGAGTCGCCGAGTCTGAGCTTCGTTACCAGAAGAACGTCGGCGCCATGCTCTTGCGCGACCAGCGCTGCGGCTGCTCCAGCCCCACCACCACCCACGACAAGCACGTCAACGTCGCGGTCGACACTCGACAGATCAAACTTGGCCGGATCTATCGCACTGTACGCTTCGAAAACGTCAGCGAACTCCTTCGGTGTCCGTTCCCCCTTGGACGGCCCGACCTTGAGCGTCCGGAAGATATCGTTCTTGTAGTCGGGGTGGAAACCCTCAAGGAGTGACTGTCTGTCATCCGGCGAGAGAAGCGGAATCTCCTGGTGCAGCCGCTCTCCGCGAGTGGCCTCCAGGCGCTTCATGGACTCAAGAATTTTTCCCGTGTACACCTCGCGCCCTCCTGTTAGTCCGCCTTCTGAATCTCGCGCTCGCTATAAAGCTTAGCGAGCTGGGATTTCTTCATCTTCATGAGCTTGGCGAGCTCTTTGTCGAACTTACCCCTCTTGATTTCCTTGACGCGCTTGTCCAGATGCTTCGCGCGAGGGGCGATCTTGGCAGAATAGAGCCTGCGACAAAGGAGCGCCACGTTGTACTGCACTATCTCAGCGGGACAGCGCGATGCGCACAGACCGCAGAGAATGCAGTCGAACGACAGATCTGCAGCCTTCTCAATATCGCCTCTCAACGCCGCCTGGATGTACTCCATAACCTCGATATCCTGCGGACACGCCTTCGTGCATGCGTTGCAGGAGAGGCAACGGAACACTTCCGGATAGAACTTGAGCACCGTCTCTGAGCTCGGCTTCAGCCTATCAACGTTGTAGGTCGCCTTGTTACCGGGAAAGAACGGTATCTCGGCCAGGTACATCTCGTCCTGAACCATCTCCTGGCAGGCGAGTCCGACCTTCAGCCGGTAGTCGTCCTTCGTGCGATAGACAGTACCGCATGCTCCGCAGAAGGCTCCCCTGCACCCGCATCCTCTTACGAAGCGGTAGCCCGCGTACTCCATCGCCTTCATGATGGTAAGGTCCTTCGGAACCTCGTAGCCCTTCCCCATCACATAGATGGTCACCATCTCTTCTGCCATCGTGGATCTACCCCCTCTTGTCCAGACTGGAGCATCCCGGGCATGCGGGACTGCTGTCCGCTACCCTGCGACTCACTGTTCTACGATTTCTGTTCTACGATCTCTGCACCCTCAGGAGCTTCGGCGCCGCTCAATTTGTCCGCAAGGTCGAGATTCAACGGACCGAGTTCCCTCACGGTCTCGACGAACTCGTCCATCACGCGGACGACCTTGTCTCCCTCCGCAGCCGAGATCCACTCGAGGCATAGCCTCTCCGGCTCGATCCCGAGTGCTTCAAGCATGGGCTTCATTATTGAAACGCGGCGCATCGTGTTGTAATTGCCATCCTGATAGTGGCAATCTCCGGGATGGCAGCCACCTATCAACACCCCGTCTGCCCCCTCACGAAAGGCCCAGAGGATGTGCTGCGGATCGATCCGGCCGCTGCAATTCACGCGCAGGACAACGCCGTTCGGCGCATACTGCTTGCGTGAGGTCCCGGCAAGATCGGCGCCCGCGTACGTACACCACTTGCAGAAAAAGCAAATGATTTTGGGTTCGAACATGTCAGTCCTCCAGAGCCGCCGAGACCATATTGTAGAGCTGGCTGTCTGTCAGGTTCCGCTGTTGCACCGTCGCCGACGGGCAGGCGGCAATGCACGCGCCGCACCCTTCGCAGATCGCTTCCTGAATACGGGAGATCCCTTTCTCACTGTCGAACTCGATCGCGTCGTAGGGACAGACCGAGATGCAGACCTTGCAGCCCGAGCATTCGTCCTCATCGATCCAAGCGACTATGGGCTCCCGGTGATACTCCTTCTCGGAGAAGAGCGCGCAGACCTTGCTTGCGGAAGCCGACGCCTGAGCCACGGCATCCGGGATATCTTTTGGACCCTGTGCAGCACCGGCCAGATAGAATCCGGGCGCCAGGCTCTCAACCGGTCTGAGCTTGGGATGCGCTTCAGAGTAGAAGCCCCACTCGCTCACCTGTATCTTGAGCTTCTTCGACAGCTCGACGGCCGTCGAGTTCGGCACCATGGCCAGCCCGAGCACGACAAGGTCCGCCGCTATCTCGACCTTCCTGCCGGTCAGGGTGTCGACACCCCAGACCATCACCTTCCCGTCCTCTTCGAAGACCTTGGATACCTTCCCGCGCACGTAGAGGACGTTGTCCTCCTCCGTAGCGCGCTGATAGAATTCCTCGTACCCCTTGCCGCCCGTTCGCACATCCATGTAGAAGACGTATGCCTGCCCATCGTGCACGTTGTGCTTGTAAAGCATCGCGTGTTTGGTGAGGTACATGCAGCAGACTTTTGAGCAATAGGACACGTGGTGTTCAGGGTCACGCGACCCCACGCAGGTCAGGAAGACGACCTCCTTCGGGATCTTGCCGTCGGACGGCCTGCGCACCTCTCCCCCGGTCGGACCTGACGCTGAGAGAAGACGTTCGAATTGAAGGCTCGTTACAACGTCCTCGATAGAGCCGCCGCCGTACTCGCCTATATTGACAACCGGGTAGAGATCGAATCCGGTCGCAACGACGATCGCCCCGACCTCCTCCTCTATGAACTCGTCCTTCTGCTCATAATCGATCGCGTCTACCGGGCAGATCTTCCGGCAGATCCCGCATTTCCCACTCTCAAAGTAGATGCAGTTGTCGCGGTCCAGTACCGGCTTGTTCGGAACCGCCTGTGCAAACGGAGTATAGATGGCCTTTCTGGTTGCAAGACCCTCTTCGAACTCCGATGCGACCGTACGAGGGCACTTCTCCACACAGAGACCGCAGCCATTGCAGACATCGCGGTTCACGTACGCGGCCTTCTTCTTGATCCTGACCTTAAAGTTACCGACGTAGCCAGAGACATCATCTATCTCACAGTACGTGAGCAGCTTGATGCGTGGATGCTGTGACACCTC
>JAUVLP010000097.1 GCA_030600655.1 Candidatus Eiseniibacteriota bacterium | reverse complement strand
ACGACAACCGTTTTGCGAAAAACCCTCGCCCCACAGCCAAGCTCGCTCAATGTGCAGCCTACATGCGGCACTCGGAAATACAGATCCGCAACGGATGCACGGCAACCACAAATCTCATGCCTGGTCGCTGGTTACGCCCGCAGCCGGTCACCGGAAGAGAGTTCGTCATAGAGTTCCTCGAGCGCATCGATCATCGCCACTTCGGAGAACGAGCGGTCGAATTCCTCAACTGCGTTACGCCCCATCCCGTCGCGGAGTCCACGGTCCTCTACGAGGCGTGACAGGCGCTCGATCATATCGTCGACCGCGCCCGGAGCCACCAGAAAACCGTTTCTGCCTTCGACTATGCTCTCCCGAATCCCGGCGGTATCGTACGCAACGACGGGCACGCCGGTTGCCAGCGCTTGTGGCACAACTCTTGGCAGTCCTTCCCAGAGCGAGGTCAGAATGAAGATATCCATCGCTCGGAGCAATTCGTCGACGTCACTGCGAATCCCCAGCAAGCTCACACGGCCCGTCAGTCCGGCCTCAGCTATCTTCGACTCTACGGATGCCCTAAGCGGACCATCCCCAACATATATGAAGTGAAGATCCTTGAAACGCCTTGAGAGCTCGACCGCAACACGGACGAAATCAGCCGGATTCTTCTGCAGAGAAAGCCGCCCCACGGTTCCGATGACCAGGTCACCTCCACCGACCCCGATCTCTTCTCGCGCGCGCTGTCTTGACTCTTCATCACGATGGAAACGCGACAGTGGGATGCCGCTCCGGATCAAGCGATAGACATCCGGCGAGCCGATCCCGGCTTCCAGTCCTACCCGCGTGGTCCGTTCCGAGACCGACACGAGGATCTGCGTCATCGGCTCAAGAAGCTTCTCAAGTGTGACATAGAACCAGCGGCGCGCTGGATTCATGTGCTCGTGAAATCCCCAACCATGTATCGTATGGACGATGTGTGGGACGCCGGCCAGCCTCGCCGCTATGCGTCCAACGATGCCGGCTTTCGAGCTGTGCGTATGGACGATGTCAAACCGCCCTTGTCTGATGAGCTTGATGAGCTGAACCAGAACGGCAAGGTCTCTGAACGGACAGATCTCCCGAACAAGATTCGGCAGTACGTAAGGCACGACCCCGAGCGCTCTAGCCTCGTCCAGAAGGGAGCCCTCCGAACCGGTCTGCGGTCCCATCCACAGTCGCGAATCGTAGCGCTCCGGAGCAACTTGAGCCACGGACGCGATCGTGTTCTCCTGCGCACCCCCGACGATGAGTCGCGTGATGATGTGCAGTACACGCGTCCTCTCGCGAGATTCCCTATGAGCAAGGGCATCATCGTAGATCTGTCCCACTCTGCCTCCGTAGTCCGCGCGCGCCGACACCCAGATCCTCGCATTCGCGACCATCTCTTCGTAGTGGTCATGATCGTCGCATATCTCGAGCACCTTGGCTACAACAGCCTCCGGACCGGCTCCATCGAAGAAGCAGTCGGAGAGAGCCGGCGGCAACGCTTCCTCAACGCCGTCCGTGCGTCGCACCACGGGCACCCTCCCTCTCGCGAGCGCCTCCAGTATCACAAGTCCGAACCCCTCGTAGTCAGAAAGAAGAAGCACCAGGTCGGCGTTGTCGAGTTCCGCCGCAACATTCGATACAGCACGACGCAGCTCGACGAGTTCCCGAACGCCGAGTTCGTCGGAGAGCGCCTCGAGTCTCTCCCGCTCTGGACCGTCCCCGACAACACGGAACTCAAAGCGGCCGGGCCGAAGCCGCTCCAGTTGCGCTGCCATTCTCAGAAAAAGATCCACTCGCTTGACGCGATGCAATCGGCCCAGCATCACGAGACGAATGCGCTCACCACGCCTGAAGAGGGGCGCAGGTTGTTCTGCAAGCGGTACGGTCGGTGGACTCTGCACGACGACTGGAAGCACTCCGCGTCGCCCAAGATAGGCTTTCGCACCGGCAACGGCTCCGCTGACCGCCAGCACCAACTGCACTCGTCTGAGAGCAAACCGTTCTGCGGTTCTCGAAATCGCTGTCATCCAGAGATCGACACTGTGCTTGGTCGACACCCACGGCACGCGGCCACGGAAACTGAAGTACGCGGCGATGTCCCCGGGAAGAAGGTGTGAATGAATGAGATCCGGTTCGTAGAGCGACGCTACATCGGCCGCTCTCCTCCAGTCGCCCAGTCGTCTCCAGCCCTTCAGGCCTGCAACAAAGATGTCGAGGCCCCGCAGCCGGAGTTCCTCCCCTATCTCCCCCATGTGCGTGAGACAAAGAACCGCGAACCGGAAGCGTTGACCAAGAGAACCATCAACCGTTGCTTCCACGATGCGCTGTGCCCCACCAAACTCCATATTTGGGATGACATGAAGGACAAGCGGCCGCTTCTCGTTCGGGTCGGCGAAACGCTGTTCAGGAAACTCCATCAGTCGTGACGGGTGTGCATTCTGACCGGTCGCGTCCCGTGACCACTGAAACCGGGTCAGCGCATCCGCCAGAAGCGCGTAGATGGCGGCCCTCCGCCGCGAGCGCTCTCGCCGCCCGGCACCACTCCCTGCCTGCACCTTTCCCTCCCTGCAATCGGTCGCAGGGCGTCGAAACGCAGACTCAATGCGATAGGCCAGCGCCCTGAATCGCAGGCGACGGAGCCAGATGCGACGGATACGCTCAGCACTATGTCCTTCTATCTCACAGAAGTACTGAAAGTCTGCGAGAACGCGCGCCGCGAAGGCCGGTCCCTCCTGCCCGCGAGTCGTGGCGCCACCCGCGTGCGCAAATTTCGCGCCGCGAACCAATCCGACTCGAAGCCCCCGCTCATGCGCGCGACGACACCACTCGGAATCCTCGTTGTAGAGAAAGAAATCGTCGCACATTGGCCCGAGCCGGCCCAGCGCCTCCCGGCCAACTGCCATGACGGCTCCAGACACCATCGGCACCTCGACGATATCCGGACCACCAGGTGATTCCCCTCCAACCATGCCCCGCTTCCGCGCCGGAAGAAAGAACCCTTCCCGGAGTATGCCGGGCACCGTTGGTAGATCTCTGCCTGCGGTCTTGACCGTCTGACAGTCAGCGGCGACGAGAAGCGCCCCCAGAATTCCGAAATCCGGGTGCGCGTCAACCGCCCGACCCATGGCCTGAAGCGCCTCGCCCACCGGCACCACGTCCGGGTTAAGTATCAGCACGTGTGAACCGCCGGCCGCGTCAAGGCCTCGATTCACACCCGCTGCGTAGCCACGATTTGTCTGCGAGATGATAACGCGGGCGCGCGGCACTGCAGCACGGATGGCGTTAACGCTTCCGTCGCTGGACGCGTTGTCCACCACGATGATGTCCCAGTCAGGGCATTGGGACGCAAGTACTCGCAAGTTGCTCACGATCTCTGAGCCGCCGTTGTAGTTGACGATCACGACAGCGATACTCATGCCCTGTCCAACCCCTTGTAGATGTCATCGTACTGCCTGAGCGTAGCCTGCATGTCCAGTTCGGCCCCAGCATACGCAATGCAGCGTTCCCTCATTGCACCCGACCTGAAATCTTCTGACTCGAGGAATGTCACCACGTGGCGCGCTGCATCACTCTCGTTGTCGGGATCGATGATGATCCCTGTTTTTCCCTCTCGAATCCACTCCTCCGTATCACCAATCCCGGCGCTGCCAATGACGGCAAGGCCGGCAGCCAGGTATTCAGAAAACTTGATGGGCGCGCACACCGCCCTGTTGATATCGTCAGCTTCCAGCATTAGACCGGCGTCTCCGGAACTCAACAGAACCGGCACATCCTCGACCGGAGCAGTTATGAAATGCACGTGCTCAGGAGAGAGCCCAACTTTCTGAGCGAGTTCCTCGGCGGGAAGCGTGGATGGGTAGGCGATAACCAACAGCCTGACTTCGACATTCTGATCCGCGATACGTCGAACAATGCTCATGCCCGCTCGGAGCCGATGCCACGGCGCCGTGGAACCAACGTAGACCACGACCGCATTGTGTTCCCACCCAAGATGCTTTCTCAGAACCCGTGCCGGTTCCCGAATCCCCGAGAAGCGCTCCCGATCAACCCTGTTCGGAATGACTATGATGCGTTCAGAACGGACGGCCCCTGCGAGGTCAGGCCGCGACAACAGGTGATCCCGGAAGCGCTGCGACACCACGACCACAGCATCCGAGGTCCTGATCAATGTTCTCTCCAACCACCGGACAAAGGCAAGCTTCCGTGTCCCAGGTTTCAAGGCGCCTTCGAAGATGTACTCATCCACAAAGAGCCCTCTCATATCAAACACGAGTCGCGCGCGAGTCATCATCACTACCGGCAACGCCATAACCGTAGGAATGTAGCTTCTTGAATGCACGATCCTGACGCCGCGGAAGAGCACCTGCGTCAGCACAGCGAGCGCCCCCAATGGGATCTCGAGCCAACGCGACCCAATCACCGGGAGAGCAACGTGCCGAACACTCTCAGCAGCCAGTTGGGAACGCGTCTCATTGTATGCTTCAAGATCGCTTTTGGATCGGGTTCGCCGCGGCGGTTCGAACGAGATCACCGTGAAGGACCGCTTCGCCGCGAGCGCAAGCACCTGGTCTATCCCGTGCAGTCGCGGTATAGGCTCCGTCAGGCTCTTGTGAAAAAGATAGAGCACCCTGCCAGGTCTCTTCACGCGTCGTCTCCCCGTTTGCACTCTGAAGCAGCCATGCTCGCCGCGAGAGCGAAGAGCATCCACAGCAAGTAGTTGCCCGGCGTCTCTGCGGCAGGAAAGCTCTGTGCCTGAACGTAGAAGGCCACTCCCCCGGCAAGCATAGCAGTGCGCGGCCAACCCGGGCGGCCACGCGATCGAATCATACCCAAGAAGAATATCACGGCGAGCGCCACGTACAAGATAATCCCCGGGATCCCGAGCGCCATCCCTCTCTGCAGGAAGTAGTTCTCTGCACCGAAGGCCACAACGTGAGCTCTGGTTACCTGGTAGTCGTGCTCGAGTGCCCTCCTGATGCCACCCCATCCAACTCCGACAAACGGATGGGCACGCATGACAGCGAATGCCTGTGAGTAGGTGACAAGCCGAGCAACTCCCGTGGTCGCCTCACCCTTGAAGACCCGCTCCGCCTTGTTCAGAAAGGCCGCCGGGGCAAAAGCAGTGAGGAGAACGAAGAACAGGAGCAGAAATATGATCGCACGCCGTCCCCATCCGATGACAAGAGCAGTCACGACTCCAGCGGTCATCCCAATCAGTCCGCCAATCGAGTAAGTGAAGAAATTGCAGTACACCGCTGCGATGGCCAGAAGGGCGACGAGAACGCGGAGTCCTCGCGAAAGCCTGCTCGCAAGAAGGCCAATCGCGATCCCTACACCGGTCGACAGGTAGTGTGAGAACAGGAGCGTGTGCTTGAATGTCGAGAACACCCGGAGGTTGCGCTCTCCGTGGAAGCCGTGGGCTATGAGTCTGTTCCCCCAGTCCGGCAGATCGGCCCCGAACGGAAGCAACGCCTGGTAGAAGCCGTAGACAATTGCCGGGACGAGCCCGGCGAGGACAGCGAGAAGAGCCCGGGTTGCCTGCCGGCCGTCGCGCACAACGGTCGTCGCTACGATGAACACCGCGATCTGCCCGATGATCCGGTATATGGATGCGACACCCCAGAAGAAATGGGACGCGGTGAATAGCCCCGCGATACTCAACAGAACAATCGCAGCCGCGATATGGAGGGTGCGACGTTCGCGCCACATGTCTCTGAAGCCCCCTCGTCGAACGGAGGCTACCACAAGCCACAAGAGAAGTACGTCACTGGCGCACAGTGAAACCGTTCCATGGAAGTCGAAAGAGAGAGGCTCCCGCAGCGGAATCGAGGCGACGAACACATACCATAGTGCCTCGAACGGACCGAACCGTCGCGAGAGCGCCACGCCGGCGACGACCGCAACAACACCAATGGCAGTAGATAGTGGGGCGGCGTTCACGGCGAGGGCCAGGAGCGCGAGAACCCCCGCGAGGAGAATCCACATGCCGGCCGACTTCCCCACTGACAGAGGTTCCGTCACGACTTGCCTCCATCGCCCGATGCACGCCCCGGCAACCCGGAGCGAGAGCGCAACCGACGCAACTCTCCCCGAAGCTCCGAGTCAAGTACCACCCAGATGCTCACGAAGACGGAACCGAGCAGTGCTGCGGCGCCAACAACGGCCACGATCCCAAGCCCCCTGGAGAGAACCTGTGCAAGCCCCCACGCCGGCGCCAGCACGATCACCGTGGTCACGACGGGCGCCCTGAGTGCCCGAAACATGTCACTCCGTCCGATTCCCAGGGTCGACGCAGCGGCCGGCCAGCCGACGGCGAGAGCGGCGGCGGCGGCTACCGTCATCACGCAGGCCACGCCCGCAACACCCCATCGACCGGCAACCGGATAGAGCCCCACGACTGCCACCGCAAGTTGCAGTCCGCAGATCGTCCGAAAGACGTGCGGTCGTCCGGTCCCGATCAGAAGATCCCCGACAAGAGCCGAGAGAGCGCGAAACAGAGCGAAGACGCCAAGCAGAGCGAGCGGCACAACTGCCGCCTCCCACTTGCTTGCGTAGAGTGCGGTGAGAAGCGAACGCCCGAGGAAAGCAAGGCCCACAGCGTACAGAAGCCCGGCTCCGGCCATGCACGACGTTGCCCGGAGGAAGAGGGTTCGCTGCGCGACCCTGTCTTCACGAAGTGAGCTGTACGTGGGAAAGAGCACCGTATTGAGGATTCTGACCAGGAGCGTCGCCGGAATATTCGCGATCGCATAGGCGAAGACGTAGATCCCGAGCGAGTGCGTACCGAGCAATCGGCTCAGGGTCAGCCTGTCGGCGTTTCGAAAGGCAAAGATGAGCGCGCTGCCACCGATGACGGTCCACCCGAACGCAAGGTTCTGCCTCGCGAGTCGGGCATTGAAACGCAGGCGAGGTTTCCACGGAGATATGATCCAGTACGAAACCGTTTCGATGAACACGGATGCGATCTCGCCGCCAAGCAGTGCCCAGGCTCCGGCTCCACGAAACGCAAGGAAGAGAGAGACGATCAGATAGGCGAGAGAACCGACGAGTGCAGGCAGAAGCTTCTGCCTGAAATCGAGAGCCTTCTCGAACAGTCGAAATGGGACCATGCGGAAGGCGTGAAGCAGGACGATGATCAACCCCACCCGGAAGAGATCCGTCATCGCTTCTTCGCCGTAGAAGCGCCCGATCTGGGGTGCTGCCAGCCACGCAATCGCGATCAGCACAACGCCGATCCCTACGGATAGCAGGAACGACGTGTCAGCGGCTTCGTCCGTCTCATCCTGTTTGTAGACAAGAGCATGCCCAATGCCTAATCCCTGAAGCAGAGCCAGTCCGTCCAGGATGATGAAGATCGCGAAGAACAGGCCAAAATCGCTCGGCGTGAGGAGACCGCCCAGCACGAACAGCGCAACGTAGCGGACGGAACGAACCGCAAACATCGCGCCACCGACCCATGCTACACCCTTGAGCACGGTTCTCTTCATAGGGATTCCGGCGAGAGATCAGTCCCTTCCGCAGCGTCCTTTCGTCCCCAGCTCGCGAGTCGCTTCAGCAACCGAAGGAGGATCCGGGATTCTCTGGAGTCAGTGATCGTGGTGGGTGACTCCGTGTCCTCTGCGAAATCAAGGAAGGATTCGGCCGCAAGCGCCGTTCCAAGCGAGGCAGCAAGTGCGAGAAGAGTAGTGAGGATACAGACAATGCTCCTGCGCGGGCGGGTCTTCTTGATGGGAGGAACGGCCTCATCAAGAACCATCACGACCTGGAGGTCCCTGGACTCCTGAATCCGCGCGTCCTCGAGCTGCGCCCGCAGGAACTCGTAGACCTTCTCGTGAACCATGACTTCACGCGAGAGATCCGCGTACTGGAACACAAGTGACGGTATCTCGTCCACTGGGAGAAAGACCCCGCTCGGCGGGCTCGAATCCCCGTCCATGGAGCCTCCTCGCAACTCTTCAAGCGCCTGCCCGATTGCGCTCAATCTCGTTTCAATCTCACGTAGCCTCGGCTGGCTGGGCAGTGAGAACGTCTCCAAAACACGTTTTTCGATCTCGAGCTTGCCGCGTTCCGATTCCAGCTCCGCCACGACCTCGACGGTGACGCGCGTCTGCGCGGATAGCTCGATAGCACCGTTGGCCTTTTGGAATGCACGGAGCTCTTCGGCCGATTCATCGAGACGGACCCTCACATCGACAATCGCACTCTCAATGAACTCCCGCGTCCGGCCGGCGTTCCGAACGCTCACACGGCGACTGTGCTCGTCTAGATACTCCGCAAACGCGTTGGCCATGTTTGCGGCCCGCTTCGAGTCTCGGTCCTCTACCCAGATCTCTATGAGTCCCTCGGCTGTCGTGTTGAAGCGAATGTGATCCCACAGGTCCTCAATGGCATGTTCTCTCGTCTTGGCACGGTATACCGACACAAGATCGAAC
>JAUVLP010000219.1 GCA_030600655.1 Candidatus Eiseniibacteriota bacterium | reverse complement strand
ACTGGCCTTTCGGTGACGTCGTTGACGACCTGCGGGCCTTCTTGAGTGCGCTCAGCGGTGACCGGTTTTCGGACCCAAGCACAGCTGAGGCGGCCTGCTCGCGCATGTCTCAGGAGAATGGTGAACGTGCTAAGGAGATGGCTGACGAGACTCTCAGGCTCAAGGAGGGTAAGCTACCGGACGGGAAGAAGGTAGAGGAGCTGGTCCGAGTCAAGGCTCAATGCAAAGCGTTTCTTGATCAGTTCAAGGAGGTCCGCCGACAGCGCGGAGAGATCTCCGGCAACATGGCAGTCGCAGATCAATTGAGGAGGCTCTACGAGGCCGCCGTGACTGCGCGTAAGCAGGCATCCCAGGAGATCTTTGAGAGCATCAGTGACGAGCTGGGACGGATATACGAGCAGTTCCATCCAGGGGAGGACCTCGGCGACCTTCAACTTGAAGTCAGAGAGCACGGCGAGGGAAGCGCCCACCTGAAAGGTCGGTTCGCTCATCGCGCGAATGAGGACCCTCGCGGGTTCTTCAGCGAAGCACATCTCGACACTTTGGGGTTGGCCATCTTCTTGGCACTGCGAAAGCGCGATGCCACCCTGAATCCAGCCTTGGGCATCGACATTCTCGACGATGTCCTCACGTCGGTCGACGCCTCGCACAGACGACGGGTAGCGGTCTACCTGCTGTCGGAGTTTGCTAGGGACTTCCAGCTCGTAGTAACTACCCACAACCGGGAATGGTTCGAATGGCTCATTCAGCTCCAGAGGTCCCGTGGAGTTGGTGACCGTTTCGTGAACAGAAGGATACTGAGCTGGTCCCTCGGCGACGGTCCGGAGCTAGTTCAACTGATGCAAGACTACGAGTATGTGAAAAGTCATCGGGACGACTCGGGCCACGAGTTCGTGGTACCCATCGCGGGTCGGTTGCTTGAACACGCTCTGCAAGAGCTGAGATACACTCTTGAAATAGCAATCCCTGCCAAGCTGGACGAACGGTACACTATAGGTGATATCTGGCCCAAGTTTCTGAAGACCGCCAAGAGGTACAGACTCTTCTGGCGTGATGCAGGGCCGCTGTGCGAACAGCTGAACGACACGGTCGTGATCCGGAACTGGGGAACCCATAGTAGTGATTGGGCACGCAGCCTAAGCCGAGGCGAGGCACTTGAGTTCATCGACGTCGTTCTAGACTTGTTCCAGAAGGTGTACTGCAAGACGTGCGGTTCGTTCGTGCGAAAATGCAAAGTTCCACAGAGCGGCCTCTCCTGCAAGAAGGGATGTCTCTCGTATCTGCCCGCGTCGTCTGGGTGAGAGCCCGCAACGATTTCGGTAGATAGAGAGGAACGATGAATCAGAGATCTCACCCTTGCAGCTGACTTCGAGGAGATTGACATGTTGCTTGGTCCGGGCGAATGGGCATGGAGCCTCGAACACCAACAGGTCTGCAAGGTCGTCGAAGCGCAGGACCTGTGGGGAGACACGCTCTACCGCGTGTGGGTTCCTGCCAAGGACGCGATCGTCCGTGTCCGGTCGAGCCAGCTCCAGCCGGCGGCTGAGCGCGCGCTCGGCGGTTCCGCATGGCTCTCCTATCTGACGGCTGCGGCCCGGGTCTCTGACGCCCTCGCGCAGGACGTCCTGCTGGCACCCATCGAGGCGTCGGTAATTCCCCTGCCACATCAGATCCGAGCCCTGTCGCGTGCAGTGTCGGACGACCGCATCCGCTACCTCCTTGCGGACGAGGTCGGCCTCGGCAAGACGATTGAGGCGGGGCTGATCATGCGCGAGCTCAAGCTGCGTGGCATGGTGCGCCGCACGTTGGTCGTGGCCCCCAAAGGGCTCGTCACCCAATGGATCGCGGAGATGCGCACTCACTTCGACGAGGAGTTCCGTCTCTTCATCCCGAGCGACTTCTCCGCGTTCCGCCGCATCACTCAGGAAGATAACGTCTGGCAGACCTACGACCAGGTCGTCTGCCCGATGGACTCCGTCAAGCCCGTTGACGGCCGCAGAGGTTGGTCTCAGGATCAACTGGCCGAGTACAACCGCGATCGCTTCGAGGACCTGACGTCAGCGGGATGGGATCTGATCATCGTCGATGAGGCCCACCGCCTCGGGGGAAGCACCGAGCAGGTTGCCCGCTACAAGCTCGGTCGGGGTTTGGCGGAAGCGGCGCCGTATCTGCTGCTCCTCTCTGCGACTCCACACCAAGGGAAGACTGACGCCTTCCACCGGCTGGTCTCGCTCGTTGATGAGGAGGCCTTCCCCGATCCCGGTAGCATCTCCAGAGAACGCGTCCAGCCGTTCGTGATCCGGACGGAGAAGCGGCGAGCCATCGACGCCGAGGGGCAGCCGCTCTTCAAGCCGCGGAGCACGCGGCTCGTGCCAATTATCTGGGAAGATAGGCACAGCAAGCAACGCGCCCTCTACGAGGCGGTAACCGAGTATGTGCGAGAGGGTTACAACCAGGCGGTGCAGGAGAAGAAGAGTTACATCGGCT
>JAUVLP010000203.1 GCA_030600655.1 Candidatus Eiseniibacteriota bacterium | reverse complement strand
GGGTCTCGGTTTCGATGGGAAGGGCTGCATTCACCCCCGGCAGATCGAGGTTGTTCACAAGGGCTTCGCGCCCAAGGAGAAGGAGATCGATAAGGCGAAGAGAATCGTCCTTGCCTTTGAGAAGGCAGAGGCCGAAGGCCTTGGCGTTGTTTCGCTAGGGAGCAAGATGATCGACCCACCGGTCGTCAAGCGTGCTCTCAGGACCGTCGACATGGCGATGAGGTCCGGACTCCTGCGAGAGGACTGGCGTGAGGGAGGTGCCGACAATGCCTAGCCCGGAGATGAAGAAAAACGCGGCCGGCCGGATGGTTCCGGTAGACATCAACGGAAAGACCGCGGTCCCGTATCAGGGCGTGGGCAAGTATCGCCCCACGGGCAACAGGGCCGCTCCCAGGATTGCGACATGCGTCGACTATCCGGAGAGTGGAAACAAGGTTGTGCCCGATCTCAAGACCGCGCTCAAAGAGGCAGGCATCCGTGATGGGATGACGATATCCTCTCATCATCACCTGAGGAACGGGGATTTCGTCGCCAATGCCGTCTTCGATGCGGCAGACGAACTCGGTGTTAAGGATCTCAGATGGTTCCCGAGCGCATCGTTCCCGTGCCACGCTCCGATCATCGAGCACATGAAGAACGGCGTCGTGCACCACATTGAAGGAAGCATGAACGGGCCCTTGGGTGCATACTGCTCTGAGGGAAAGATGCGTGGGATGGGTGTGCTCCGTTCGCATGGCGGACGCTACCAGGCGGTCCAGGACGGCGACGTACACATAGACATTGCCGTCATTGCAGCGCCGACAGCGGATCCCTTCGGAAACGCGCACGGGCTCACCGGCCCGGCGGCGTGCGGACTTCTGGGGTTCGCGCTGGCGGACTCGCAGTATGCCGACCGCGTGATCGTGGTGACCGACAATCTTATAGAGTTCCCGTGCATCCCGTGGCAGATCCAGGGTAACTACGTGGACTTCGTCACGACGATGGATGCCATCGGGGACGCCTCGAAGATCGTGTCGGGAACGACGCAGATCACGAAGAGCCCCGACCGGCTCCGCATCGCGGAGATGACGGCGAGGTTTGTGAAGGAAGCCGGCATCATGCGTGACGGTTTCTCATTCCAGGGCGGCGCCGGCGGTACGTCGCTCTCCTTCGCCATCTTTCTCATGGACATGATGCGGGAGGCCGGCATCAAGGCAAGATTTGTAAGAGGCGGAAGCACCAAGTACCTCACAAGAATGCTTGAAGAGGGGCTGACCGACTACATTCTCGATGGGCAGACGTTCGATCTCGAGGGCGTGCGCTCGATGCGTGAGAACCCCGGTCACGTCAACACAAGCCCATTCACGAGCTACAATTGGCACGGTAAGGGTAACTTCGCATCAATGCTTGACTGTGTCGTGCTTGGTGCGACTGAGGTCGACGTCAACTTCAATGCGAACGTCGTTACGCACTCGGATGGCAGGCTCCTGCACGGTATCGGCGGGTGGCAGAACTGTCTCTTCTCGAAGTGCACGATCCTTCCGATCCCGGCGTTCCGCGACCGCATACCCGTCATCGTGGATGAGGTCACGACGCTCGTTGGGCCGGGCGAGCTCATCGACGTAATCGTTACCGAGCGGGGCATAGCCATCAACCCGCTGCGCGAGGATCTCTTGGCATCCGTCCACGGCAAAGGGCTTCCGATCCGGCCCATCGAGGAGATGAAGGCGGAGATCGACGATCTGGTCGGCGGAGCACCGAAGCCGCCGGAGCTTGAGGAGAAGGTTGTAGCCGCCATCAAGTGGGTCGATGGCACGGTCATAGATTGCGTGCGGCAAGTGAAGGTGTAGCTGGAGGGCTCAGAGCAGACGAGCTGCAGTAATTACTGACGGCCAGTCGTAAAGCGGCTTTTACATTTGGTTATGCTAGATGTAAAAGCCGCCACCTAAGCCTCACGCCTCCGCATTCCTGGTCGGGCCGTCGTAGAACCTCTGCGTCGGGTAAGCGAAGTCGATGTCAGGTGCCGCTGCGAAGCGGTCCAACACGTCTTCCCAAATGGCTTCCTCGGTACCGCGGCGTTGGCGCGGCTTACACAGGTAGCGGACAGTGAGAAGCACGCCGCTGTCTTTGACGGCCGTGTAGACCGTCGGTGTGAACGTCGAGTAGGAGATCATGAATCTCTTGCTCGCCTCCTTCACAGTTTTCTCAGCGCGCTTGCTTCTCTCGTCATCGTGTGCCGAGGCGACCTCCTGCAGGATCTCTTTAGCCTTCCTCCAGTTGCTCTCAAACGTGACGAGCACAGGTATCTCATTCCAGATATATCGAAACCCGCGACTGTAGTTTGCAAGCGGAGCAGATAGAAGCATTCCGTTAGGGATGTGAAGAACGCGGCCGGTGCTCTGATCCGCATCGACCCAGTGTCCGACTTCCATGAGGGAGAACTGGAAGAAGCGGATATCGATCACGTCACCCGAGTATTCCCCGATCTGAATCCGGTCCCCGACAGTGAACGGTCTTCGTGAGACGATGAAAACCCAAGCGGCGGCGTTGGCCACAACGTCCTTGAGGGCGATGGCGAGACCTGCCGAGAAGAGTCCTGCGTACACTGCAAGGGACTCGAAGTCCTTAAGCCAGATACGGCCCACAAGCAGGACTCCGAGTGTGGCCGCTATGTAGCCAGAGATCCTGCGCCACTCGTAGCGCGTTCGGGCATTGTCGGTCTTCCTCCAGACGAGTCGCAGCACGAGCGGGCGAGCGGCCCAGAGGAATAGCAGGATTGCGGCGGTGTTCACGAGGTTCAGGGATGTCGC
>JAUVLP010000180.1 GCA_030600655.1 Candidatus Eiseniibacteriota bacterium | reverse complement strand
ACCGTCCATGCACCAGAATCCCGAAATCAAGTCAGGACGCAGCCTTCTCGCTCCAGACATCGCCATTAGAACGGTCCACGCATGCCCGTTCAACGGCGTACTTTACCTATTGACGGCACGAGGCCTCATAAGAGTTAGGTGGCCGATTCGCCGCCGCCGAGAAACCTCAGCCGAGGGGTCACACACCCATAGCGGACTGCGGGCACGGCAACCAACCGGACGCCATCCCCGCAGTCGAATTCCCGTCAGTTGACCAGCATCGCGAAGCTACCGCTACCGCCATGTTCCTATTGCGGTCACCGATACAGCGCTTTGATACTCCCCCAGCTGTGAGCCTCAACAGGAGTCGCGCCTTCGCATCCAGGTGCATAACACCACGGGTCGAAGAGCACGCAGCGAGTTACGGCTGGATCGTCGTTGCAGTCGAAGATGTGCTCAGAGATCTCAAGAGGATCTGTCGTGCCCCACCAGTTGTCCGTCGCGTCGAGATCAAACCGCCCGCCAGAGGCATCGCACTGCACGTCAAACAGGGTGTTGTCGTACAGGTCGTTGTAGTGGAATGAGAACGCTCGGGTCGCGGACAACGGGTAGTACCTCACTCCAATCAGGTTCCCGCGAATGACATTGTGCTCGATGGTCTCGGCACCGAAGGTGCTTGTGACCACCCCCTCGCCGCCATTCTCCTCGATCAGATTGTACGTAATGATGCCGTTGCCTCCGAGACTCATCCAGACACCGAAGCCGTCGTTGTGATGCACGTGATTGCCTCTGAAGGCGCGCCCGTATATGAAACTCGCTCCGTGTCCGTTGTAGCAGATCTCGTTCTGATCCACCGTGCCGTTGATGCCGGACACGTCGATTGCCCTGCCCACGTTGTATCGGAAGACGTTCCGGCTAACGATGGCGTCGTGTTGCAGAACGTGAAGACCCGAAGCACAGTACTCCATGACATTGTCAGTGAACTCGAGAGTGGTCTCGGCCAGAAGATCCGCAAGGGCAATGGCCTCTCCGAAAGTGCGGAAGGTGAGGCCGTTGAATCGGCCCTGTGCACCATCGGCAAGAAGGAACGCGCCCATTGACCCGTCGCCAACAAGAACGGTGGCTTCGGCCCCGTCCGCTCCCACGATCTCAGGCGCGTGCGCGGGAAGAACTACGGGCCAACCATCAGCAGGGTCCAGTTCGTAGACGCCCGGTGCTATGCACAGCGTCCAGTCTGGACCGAGCCCCACGTCGAGCCCGAAGAAGTCGATGATGTTGACCATCTCCGAGGCGGACAGGTTGACCCCGTCGCCGATAGTGTACGTACACTGGGCCCACGCTGGAGCCGATGACAAGACGAGCAGAACTAGAACCACTAGCAGACGCTTCATAACGCCTCCTTGCATTGCCATCCCCTCCGGATAGGGAGACCGCCAGACGCGGAATCCGCCGAAGGGTCATGACCGCCAGTTGCTCCGGTGCAGGGAACTGCCACACATACGCTCCACCATACTAGCACATCACAGACATAGCTCCAATCAGGAACTGACGCGAGTCACGTCGACAGTGGCCCATCTTCCCCTCAGCGAATCGGCCACCTAACATCCGCGCATCAGCTGCGAGCGTTAAGGCTGGCGCGATGGGTGCGCCAGCAGCCGGCGTGACAGACAAGCTCGTCGGCTGCATGCGCTAGTTAGACGGCTGCAGGGCGTGGCGCTCACCTGTAGATGGCCTTCAGCCGCCCCCAGCTGATTCCCTGCGTCTCGTCGGGAACAGCGGTCGCAGAGCCCGCACATGACGGGTCATCGCACCAAGGTGAATACAAGATGCGACACAGGTCCGGATCGTCGGCAACGTCAAGGATTCGCGCCGCAATCTCAGACTCGTCCGTTGTACCCCACCAATTGTCAGCGAAGTCCAAGGTGCCGGGAGCCGCACACTCCGGAGCGGCCACGAGGCATGCGGAATCGTCCCCAAGGAAATTGTGTCTGAAGACCGACCTGTAGATTCCATCGCCGTACAGCTTGATTGATGGCTCTCCGGCTGTATCGTTGCCCCAGAAGACGTTGCGCTCGAACATGCCTGGTTCGTCATTGGCTCCGGCTGACACAGCAAGTATGCTGCAACCGATGTTGTAGTCGGTGTTCCGCACGATCGTGTTGTCGGTGAAGACAATGCCCTCAGCGCAGTCAACGTAGGCGGCCGCACCGGTGGTCTCAGCCCAGTTATGATCGAAGACATTGCCCTCTATGGTGACGATCCAGCCGTCGGAGTAGATCGCCCCCCCGTGGCCCGCCTCATTGTCGCGGAAGGTGTTCGCCGTGATCACCGGGTTACCGTTCCAGATGCAGATAGCTCCGCCGGAGTTGGTCCCACCGAAGCCCCACCCGACATTCCTGGTGAACAGGTTGCCCTGCACCAGAGGGCTTCCACCTTCGATGTGCATGGCGCCACCGTCAGCTGACTGGTTATCCGAGAAGATGTTGCCGATCACTCGTGGAGATCCTGAGTAGATGTGCATGCCACCTGCGCACGCAGCGCTGTGGCAACCTCCCAGGCTGTCTCTGATGATGTTATCCGCGACCAGAACGTCTGAATCGTAGCACTCGATCGCCGGGCGTCCGGCTCCGTCGCCTTCGGTCGTGAAGGTGAGACGCGCAATACAAGTGGATGGCCCGACGCCTTCAAGCTTCAGCAGAGGCTTGGGGAGCGCCTCGACAGGATGCGCGATCACGGTCGATTCCGCCGAGGCCGCTCCGAGGAGAGTGATACCGTCCGCAGCAGGTCCCATGGTTATGTACCCCAGGTACTCCCCCGGCATCACGAGCACAGTATCACCAAACGACACGGCGTCGATCCCGTCCTGGATTGACACGAAGTCGCCTCCGCCCGCCCAGTCCACCGTGACAGTGGCCCCTGACGTCGGCAAGACAGCAACCAAGCTGAAGATCAGAGTCAGAACCGCATCCCACAACTTCATGTCAGTACGTCCCATTCTCAAGGCCCTGCAGCCCGTCTAACAACCGCGCATCAGCTGCGAGCGTCAAGGCTGGCGCGGCAGGTGCAAGCGGCGTAGCCGCGACTGCAGCTGGCGTGACAGACAAGCTCGTCGGCTGCATGCGCTAGTTACCGAAACTTCTTCAATAAAGACTTTTCCTTTATTTCCATCAATAAAAATAATCACATCTTCTTGGGCCTTGCCTTGAATTTCTAAAAGGTCCCAACCAGAAAATTTTAAAAAAGGAGCAAGATAACCTCCTACATTAT
>JAUVLP010000062.1 GCA_030600655.1 Candidatus Eiseniibacteriota bacterium | reverse complement strand
TGAGCTACGGGGGCACTTCTGACTATTCTAACAGCTATTTGCTGGCTTCGCCAGAAGTAGCGCATCTCGCATCCACACGAGCGAGTGCTGGACCGGAGGAGCCCACGGGAACGCTGCTCCGGGCCGTAGTCCACGGGCAATGCTACTCCCCGTCGTAATCCACGAGGCTCGTGATCTTTCGGCCCTGCAGCTTTTCCCGGCCGTTCAGGAATGTGAGATCGATCAGGAACGCGATGCCGACAAGCTCGCCCTCGAGCTTCTCAACGAGTTCCACGGCGGCGGCCGCCGTCCCGCCGGTCGCCAAGAGATCGTCCACGATGAGAACGCGCTGTCCCTTGCTGATGGCGTCCCGGTGTATCTCGATCGCATCCGTGCCGTATTCCAGTTCGTACTCCGCGCGCACGGTTTCCGCAGGAAGCTTGCCCTGCTTCCGGGCCGGTACGAACCCGGCGTTCAGGAGATAGGCAATGGCCCCGCCGAAGATGAATCCGCGCGCCTCGATTCCGACAACGATGTCAATCTCGGCATCCGCGTACTGCTTCACGATCTGATCGATCGATTCTCGCAATCCAGCAGGGTCTCTCGTCAGGGTCGTTATGTCCTTGAAGACGATTCCCTCTTTCGGAAAGTTGGGTACGTCGCGAATCAGATCCCTGAGGTTCATTCAATGCTCCCTCGTGCGAAAGCCTCGGACGCCCAGGGGGCGACCTGATATTTCCTATGGCAGGTAGTCAAGCGGATCTACGGCCCGTCCCCTGTGACGCACCTCGAAATGCAGGTGGGGGCCGGTGCTTGTTCCGCTGGTACCCACGTAGCCGATTGTCTGTCCGGTCGTGACTCGATCTTCGAGTTTCACGGTCGTTCTGCTGAGATGCGCATAGACCGTGATCAGTCTGTTACCGTGGTCGATCATGACTACTGTGCCGTAGCCGGTCATCTTGCCGGCGAAGACGATCTCGCCTCCCCGGGCCGCGAGGACGCGTTCCTCGCGAGCTCCGTCGATATCGATCCCCTTGTGGAAATCCTCCGTCTTGCGGATTGGATGTCTTCTTGGGCCGAACCCGCTCGTTACAGAACCCCGTCCACGGCCCGCTAGCGGCCAAGCGAGATCCGCGTCAATAGTGCCGGCACCGGTGTCGACCTGTGCCTTCGGGACTTCGCGCCTTTCAGAAACACCTGGAATCAGCAGCTTCTGACCAGGCTGGATTATATAGCTTTCAAGATCATTGGTCTCTACCACTTCGGCGACCGACACACCGTACGTTTTCGATATCCTCCAGAGCGTTTCTCCAGCACGAACCGTGTGGTAGATGCCGTCCCCTGAAACGAGTGAAGGAGACGATGTGCCTTTACTCCCGCTAGTGGAAGTGAGAGGCGTGCACCCTACGGAGACCATGAGCGCCACGATCACAGCGAGCGCCGTGATCATCACGATACTGCGAGCTTGTGAGCGAGTGATCCGCATGGCTGGTCCCGGACTCAGAACTTCACTTCAAATGTTTCGAATTCGCCAGTGGCGTTCTTGCGGACGGCGTGACACCCGCGAACTGAACTGGAAGCCGGTCCGGTTCCAAGCTTGCTCTCGAGGGTATCGAGTGCAGCGGAAGTCCCTTCGGCGAGGATCTCAACGCTCCCGTCAGTTCTGTTGGCTACCCAACCGGTGATGCCAAGCGCTCGGGCCTCAGTGAGCGCGAAATGGCGGAACCCGACGCCGTGAACGTGACCCACCACCCATGCGCACATTCGTTCGGCGTTCACTTCATTAACTCCCGCGCTGTTGAATGCCAGCCGAACGGCCTCTTCCGGAGTCGCGGCAGGCATCACCCCCGCCACATCGCCCCAGGCCCCCGGAAATCAGAATACCGCCCCCGCGAGCAATCTCTTGTCCTACTCGCTCGGCCAAGGAAGCGGTTTCGGTGTCACAGTGGCCTCCGCCGACCACCGTGATCCTGACAGGGCGAGATGTCAATCTCGTCCTCCCCTATGGGATGGTCGGGGCGAGAGGATTTGAACCTCCGACCTCACGGTCCCGAACCGTGCGCGCTAACCGGGCTGCGCTACGCCCCGACAAGACCATCCGTATCATTCAAGACCAAACATAATACACTAGGATGAGAAGAGATGCAAGAATCCCTGAGTGGCGCCGCTCACTATCAGGCCCGCGATCATGATTCCCAGCAGTATCGCCGGGATCGCGTATCTGCGCCGGATGCCGAAAAGAAACGCTGCCACGGCGCCCGTCCATCCCCCTGTGACCGGGAGCGGAATGGCCACGAAGAGGACGAGTCCGAGCGCCTCGTAGCGCTCGATCATTGCTCCTCGCTTCTTGGTCCGAGCGAAAAGCCAGGTGAAGAAGCGGTCAAACAGTCTGAAGCGCCTCAGATAAGTTGCGACAGGATCAAGGAGAAAGAGGATGGGGATGATCGGGACGAAGTTGCCGGCGACGCATATGAGATAGGCCTCGCGCCACGGTATGCCCCAGGATAGTGCCAGCGGCAGCCCTCCCCTGAGCTCCGCTATCGGCAGCATTGAGATTATGAAGGCCAGCGCCTCCTTTGGCAGTTCTCCCAACAGCTCTACAATATAATCGAGCACTTCTGTACTCCTTGCCATTGTCTGCGTGGCTTATCGGCGGCAGTTCGGTGAGTCGCAGTGCTGTCTCAGTTGCCGGCCTCAACCGGTGGGGACTTCCCACGCATCCTTGCCGACGAGCGGTACGAACGCACACCCTCCTTCATCGTGCTTCTCGATGATCCCATCTCGTTTTTCGACGATCCTGAGCTGCTGCATCTTCCTGGGTCCGACAGGGATGACAAGGATTCCCGGGTCGGCAAGTTGTTCGATGAGGCTGATCGGCACAGCCGGTGAACCGGCCGTAACGAGTATCCTGTCGTAGGGGGCGAATTCTTTCCATCCTATCGTTCCATCCCCGACGAGGATCGATATGTTTGTCAGGCCAAGGGTGTCAAGCGTCTCTCTTGCGCGTGTAGCGAGCGTTTCGATTCTCTCGACGCTGAAGACCCGGTCGGCCAGCTTTGAAATGACGGCCGTCTGGTAGCCCGAGCCGGTACCTATCTCCAGGACCTTCTCCTGTCCGGTGAGACGGAGGGCCGCTGTCATAAGGGCCACCATGTACGGTTGTGAGATGGTCTGCTCTTCCCCGATGGGGAGCGCGTGGTCGCCGTACGCGGACGCTTCCATCCCGCGTCCGACGAACAGGTGTCTTGGCACCTCGCGCATCGTTGCCAGCACGCGTGAGTCGCTCAGGCCGCGAGCGGCGATCTGAAACTCCACCATGTCCCTGCGGAGGTCCTCCCAATCGGTCACGTGTCTTCTCCTTGCCTATCGGTTTTGCCGCCCGCTGCCTCTGTGATGCTGTCGAGTTCCCATCCCTCAAGGAGTGCGAACGTCCGGTAGTCGGTGAGATCGAGGTGGATCGGAGTAATTGACACAAAGCCGTCAGCCACCGCAGTGTAGTCGGTGTTCGGTTCTATTGACCAGGTTTCCTGCTGCCCACCAATCCAGTAGTACGGCTTCCCTCTGGGATCCGTCTGCTCGATGATCAGATCCTCGTATACCTGCTTGCCGAGTCTCGTGATCTTGATTCCCCGGATCTTCTCGGACGGCAGGCTCGGTACATTGACGTTGAGGAGTATTCCGTCCGGCAGACCTCGTTTTAGCACTTCGAGTGATATCTCTCTGGCGATCCTCGCCGCTGCGGTGTAGTCGTAGTCGCCGTTGCTGTTCCGCTCCAGCGAGACCGCGATCGCGGGTGCTCCCAGGAGCGTGGCTTCCATTGCCGCCGCAACGGTTCCGGAGTAGGTAATGTCGTCTCCCATGTTCGCGCCCCGGTTGATGCCGGAAACGACGATATCAGGCTTCGACTCCAGCAGGTTCTTGAATGCCAGCATGATGCAGTCAGTCGGTGTTCCGTCCACGCTGATGACATTTTCGCTCAGTCGATGTGCCCGGATGGGAACCTGAAGCGTCAGCGAATGACTGGCTGCGCTCCGCTCACGATCAGGAGCCACCACTGTGACATTCCCGATGCTCGAGAGCTCGCTGTGTAGTGCCTTGATCCCTGCAGCGTCGACGCCGTCATCATTGCTGACAAGTATGCATGGGCGTTCAGATTGCATGATTCTATCTCCAGAACAGGCTCCGCCAGACAAGTCTCAGAAATCTCAGGGTGTCTACGACGGGATTGATATGGCTGACTCCGTCTGTGTAGATCGATTCGATCGGAATGCTCCCTATGCGGAACCCTCTCCGGCCCGCTCTGATGAGTATCTCGGACTCCGTGTCGTAGCGCTTGGTGACGAGCTCCATACCCTCGAGCGGCGTTGTGCGAATGATACGATAGCCGCTCTGGCTGTCCGGAATGTCCTGCCGTGCCAATCGTGAAATGACGCGCGATGTCGTCTGGTTCGTCCAGATGCGAACACCGGGCATGTCCTTGACTTCGCCCATCCGGGATCCGACAACGATATCCCATTTCCCCGATTCAAGCGCCTTGATGAAATCCGGGATGCTCGCCGCGTCGTGTTGCTCATCGCCGTCCATCGTTATGACGGCATCGTAGTCATGTTTGACAGCGTAGTCGAAGCCTGTCTTGAGCGCGGCGCCCTTTCCCATATTACTGGAGTGCTCGATCACCTCTGCCCCGGCCCCTCGTGCCGCTCGTGTTGTTCCATCCAGAGAACCGTCATTCACGACGAGGACATCGAGTCCGCAATCGAGATCATCAACAGCGCGGACGACGTTGCCTATGTGATTCTCCAGATCCTTACAGGGTATTATGACCAGTGTCTTGACGGTCACCTCCGCACACGCTCGACATCGCGCTTCGATACCGTATCAGTCTGCAACTGCCGTGTCTCCGTCCTTCCGGCAGAGCGCCTGCCGTTCGTCGGGAGATTGACATGATTCCAGACCGGTCTGAAGACGTACCACTGGTCGGGATAGCGCCGTACGTAGCCTTCTACAATGCCCATGACTCGGGTAACACAGTTTCTTATATCCGCTTGTTCGTCTTCGGTCACTGGGGGGGCAAAGGGCGGTTCCGTCTTGAAATCGTAGAGCCCATTGGGTTGTCTGATACAGAACGTCGGTACAATCACAGCGCCGAGGCGCCTGGCAAGAGCCGCATAGCCGTCGGGCGCGAGGAAATCCCGCCCGAAGTATCGTATTCCAATTCCCCGTCCGGTGACCGCTCTGTCACCAGCTATCGCGATCAGATGGTGCCTCTTGAGTTCACCGAAGAGTCGGTGGAAAGCGGTGACCGGAACGATCTTGCTCCCGGTCCCCGTGCGGATAGAGTTGAAGAAGCTCGTGACTCTGTCATCCGGATGCCTGTCTACGAGCATCGCCAGCGGATGTCCGGTCAGGGCGACCAATGCTCCTCCGAGCTCCCAGTGTCCGAGGTGAGCCGTAACCGAGATGGTCGGTCTCTCACTTGCCAGCTCCGCGAGTGAACGGGCGACATCAAGGCTGCGGGCCGTGAACACCGCGCCCGCGTTCTCCACCGTCAACCATGGGAGCTTCATGAAATCGTAGACGAAGTGTGAGAAATTGCCGTAGATCTTGGTCCGAAGCTTCCGGAGTTCTCCGGCTGCCAAATCATCGCCGATCGCAATCTCCAGATTGTCGTACAGATAACGTCTGTTGCGTCGTTGCAGGACAGACAGCATTCCGCCCACTGCTACGGCTGTTCTCCGAGCAGTGGGCAGAGGAAGCCGGCTCGTCAAGAACGCTCCGAGCTGGTAGACGTGATAGATTACCATCAGCTGCGTACCGTTTCTGGCCGAGCGGCTATGCAGTTCTGTGTGGTCGGGGCGACTGGATTCGAACCAGCGACCCCTAGCCCCCCATGCTAGTGCGCTAACCGGGCTGCGCTACGCCCCGACGAGCTACAATCTAGCACAGAGACTCGGCGCATTCAAGTTTATTGTCTAGTGCCTTGCGGCTGTTTCCCGCTTCGGCTCGCGGATCATCAGATCACGAATGGCTTCATCCGGATGCTTGTTTTCGAAGAGCACGAGATTCATCTGCTCCGCGATCGGCAGCTCGACGTCATATCTGAGCGACAGTTCGTGAGCGCTCTGTGTCGTGCGTACTCCCTCGGCCACCATGACCATCGAACCGAGCACGTCGTCCAGGGAGTTTCCTGCCGCGATTTCTTCTCCCACGTGCCTGTTGCGGCTGTGAGCCGAGATGCACGTCGTGATGAGATCGCCCATTCCGGACAGCCCGGCGAATGTCTCCGGCTTTCCGCCCATGACCACCCCCAGCCGGGTTATTTCAGCTAATCCTCTTGTGAGAAGCGCACCCTTTGTGTTGTCACCGTGTCCGAGTCCATCACAGATGCCCGCCGCGATCGCGATTACGTTCTTGAGCGACCCCCCCACCTCCACACCGGTCAAATCGTTGTTCGTATAGACGCGCAGGTAGTCCGTCATGAATAGTTCCCGCGCTTCGACTGCATCAGCCTCGACCAGTGCAGCCGACACGATGGTTGTGGGAAGCCGACGGCTTACCTCTTCAGCGTGACTTGGTCCTACGAGCGATACTATGCGCTGCGTGTCCTTCCGATCAAGACTCTCCGAAAGCACCTGCGACATGCGCATCAGAGTGCCGTTCTCGATTCCCTTAGCGGCGTTTACTACCAATAGCTCCGGCGGGATGATGTCCCGCGCTGAAGTAGTGACCTGGCGCAAGACGTGCGATGGCACAGCAATTACGATGGTCTGGGCGTCTCTGAGTGCGTCGCTGATGTCATTGGTGAAACCGATACTGTCAGGAATGGACACTCCTGGGAGGAACTTCTTGTTCTCGTGATCGCGCAGCACTGACTTGACCTGCTCTGGGTCGAACTCCCACATCGTTACGGCGTGACCGTTGTCGTTGAGCACCAACCCGAGTGTTGTTCCCCAGCTGCCGGCTCCGAGCACCGTGACTCTGGCCATTGCTATCTCTCCCGCTTGGAACGCTTATGGAACTTGTTCTCACTCCCGTTCATGAGTCGCGCGATGTTCGACCTGTGCGTGACAAGAACGAAGAGGCTGATGATTATGGCGACAATCACGAGCGGGACTGATTGCGGTGTACCTCTTGCTCCGGCCTCGATCGCCACAGCGAACGGCAAGACGATCGCGGCGGACATCGAGCCGATTGACACGTAGCGCGTGCTCAGGAAGACACCAAGCCAGATGATCAGACCTGCGAGTGTCGCAAGTGGCGACAGGGCCAGGAAGACGCCCGCTGCAGTTGCAACTCCTTTACCTCCCCTGAAGCCTGTGAAGCATGACCAGACATGTCCGGCGATGGCCGTGAGTCCGGCCAGAAGGCGGAGCCCGGTCGGACCGAGCGGCGACGTGGCACCCAGCAGCGGGGCCATGACAAGCACTACGGCGGCGCCCTTTGCCATGTCTATCAGGAGTACTGGTACACCGTACTTCGGCCCGAGGACACGGAAGACGTTTGTTGAGCCGAGGTTGCCGCTTCCCTGATGCCGGAGATCCGTCCCCGCAATGCGTCCTGCAACTGCGCTGGTCGGGATCGCCCCCAGCAGATATGAGAGAAGCGCTGTGAGCAGCGTGGCGGCCAACTGCTACCTCCGTTTTCTTACCAGTATGCGGATGGGCGTACCTATGAAACCATACTCTCTTCTCAGCTGATTTACAAGATAGCGCCGGTATGTAGTGTCTACGGCGCGGGGGTCGCTGACGAAGATAACGAACGTCGGAGGCCGCACGCTGATCTGGGTGGCATACAGAATGTTGCCGCGCCTGCCTGCCTTCGGCGGGCGTCGGTCGGCGGCAGCATGTATCAGCCGGTTCACGCGGGAGGTCTGAAGCCTGGTCGATGCCTGAGCATAGACCTCAGCGGCCAGTGTCAGTATGCGTCTGGCTCGTTGTCCAGTGAGTGCGGACGTCTGTATGACCGGAGCGTAGCGCGCGAATGGGAGATCCTCTTCCGCGCGTTTGACATACTCCCCGGCTGTGCTGTTGTCCTTGTTGATAAGGTCCCACTTGTTGTAGACGATCATCAGTCCCTTGCCGGCGTCGTCAGCGAAACCGGCAATGCGGGCGTCCTGGGCTACGATACCGGTCGTTGCGTCGACCACCAGCACGACAACATCGGCACGCTCGATGCTCTTCAAGGCACGCATCGCACTGTAGTACTCGACGCCCCTTGTAATCTTCGATTTCCTTCTCAGGCCTGCAGTATCTATCAGGACGAATCTCTGCTCGTCGTGCATCACGGCCGTATCGATGGAGTCCCGTGTTGTTCCAGGGGTTGCATCGACGATTGTAACATCGCGTCCTACGATCCGATTGGTCAGTGACGACTTGCCTACGTTCGGACGGCCCACGAGGGCTACGCGTATGCCTTCCATGCCGCCTGTTCCGGCGGTCTCCGGCATCAGCTCGACTATCCGGTCCAACAGATCGCCGGTTCCCCGGCCGTGAAGTGCTGAGAGAGGGAGCGGTTCGCCGAGTCCCAGTCTGTGAAAGTCATGGATGTCCATCTCACCCGTTTCGTCATCGACCTTGTTGACCGCTAGAATCAAGGGAGTCTCTGATGTCCTGAGAAGGGATGCGATTTCCACGTCGATCGCCGTTGTCCCTGTTTGCCGGTCGACTACGAACAGGATCACGTCGGCTTCATCCATCGCGACGCTTGCCTGGATCCGGATCAGTCCGGTCATCCCCTCGTCCACGGCCGGCACCAAGCCACCTGTGTCAACGATGACGAAAGCCTGATTTCCCCAGTCGGTCTCTCGGTAGTGCCGGTCCCTTGTTACGCCGGGTTCATCGTCAACGACGGCTGCCCTTGTTCGAGTAAGCCGGTTGAAAAGCATCGATTTACCAACATTGGGGCGTCCAACTATGGCTACGATAGGCAGTCCGTCTCGCCTGGTCTCCGTCATACGTCAGCTTCCTTATGAGAATGCTCCATGCTATCCACGATCGCATCCACGACATCGTGCGCTCGGACGAGTCGATCGAGTCCAGTGGCCGTCGCTATCTCTCGAAGTGTCATTCCATCTATCGTCAGGCCGTCTGTGTTGAAGGCTTCCGCTGGGAGGAGCGTGAGTCCCTCCGGGTGCTGCTCTCGGAGTGCTCTGACAAAATCGTCTCCTGACAGGAGCCCGGCGACAGTCACGCTTGGTCCGAGAAACCGGTTTTCAACAGCGATCACGCGCGTTTCGATCGGAGCCACGGACGCGAGTGCCCGGCCGATCACTTGCTGAAGAAACGGCGCCGCGAGCTCTGCAGTAACGATAGTTAGAGTCATGGGCTCGGAGATGACTCCCTCGAGATCTGCGATTCGATCCGAGAGAGTGCGCTCGAAGAGCCGCAGAAGCCCCACTCCGTTTTCGAGCTGCGGAAACTCGCCGTAATGCTCGTAGGGTGGCAGTTCAATCCCGGCAAGAAGGTACAGCTCATCGGCCGCACAGACGGCGGGACTCCCTGTTGCATCTCGGAACTCCTTCTGTCGACTCTGGATGGTCGCCAGGAGTTTGCGAGCGCTTTCCCCTGTCACCGGTTCGAGCTGAGGCAGCCCCTGCCTGTGCCGAGTCAGCCCGACGGGGACTACCGCGATGGACTCCATGCGCGCTCCGAGTGAGAGAAGATCGTCGAGCGTTCGGTCGAGCACAGATCCATCGTTGATGCCCGGACAGACCACAATTTGGGTGTTCAGCGATATGCCGTTCTCGATGAGCCGGGTCAGTCCCTCCATGATTGGTGGAGCATCGGGATTTCCCAGGAGACTCCGTCTTACGGCATCATCGGTCGCGTGCACAGAGACATACAGAGGTGACAGCTTCTGTTCCACAATCCGATCGTGATCTTCCTGCGAAAGACTCGCCAGGGTTACGTAGCTGCCGGTTGTGAAGGAGAGCCTGTAATCCTCGTCCTTGATGTAGAGAGACGGCCTGAGACCTCGTGGAAGCTGGTCAACGAAACAGAATACGCAGTGATTCGAGCAGGTGCGGATTCTGTCGGGAGCCAGCTCAATGCCGATATCCACGGGATGCAGAGCTGGAAGCGAGACCTCTACGCGTCTTCTGTTCCGAACGAACACGAACTGAAGCTCGTCCCTGTCCGCCTCCCAGCCTGTAACGTAGGCAATGTCAATTGCGTCACGGATCGGTCGACCGGCTATCTCTATTAGGTTGTCGCCGGGCTGTATTCCCACTTGCTCCCCGGCCGAGCCGGTTTCGATGGACAGCACCTTCATGCGACTTGTTCTCCGGCTGATTCGTGCTCATGCGGCGGCGGTGGGCGCCGCAGCCGGACATAAATATGGAGCGGGCAACGGGATTCGAACCCGCGACTCTCAGCTTGGGAAGCTGATACTCTACCAGCTGAGTTATGCCCGCTCAGAACGCCTGTCTGTGCAAAACAGGATATGCTTCATTGAGAGCTATGTCAAGGTGTAGATGCCTGCAGTGACCCTTGGGAGGCCTACTCCTCACCGGTTTGATGTTCTCTCCATCGCGCCGCGATCACGCGGGCTGCCTCTTCCTCCCCTGCTTTGTCCATGTCCAGCCAGTCCACTCCCTCGATGGAGGAGAACCATGTCATCTGACGCTTCGAGTAGCGTCTTGTGTTCCGCTTGATGAGTTCGATGGCCTCCGTGAAGTCGGTGCCGCCGGCTGCGAGGACGTCGAGGATCTCACGATATCCGACTGCGTTCGCAGCTGGAAGCCCAGGTAGGAGGACGTCCGATTCGTAGAGGCGCCGCACCTCGCCGATCAGTCCGGCGGCGATCATGGCGTCCACGCGACTGTCTATCCTTGCGTACAGGCGCGCGCGATCCATGGTCAGTCCGAAGTAGACGGGGGCATAGGCCGGTTCACGTCCGCTTCCTGATTGCCATGCTGTGAGTGTAGAGCCGGTCGAGATGTAGACCTCGAGGGCTCTCACGATGCGGAGCGCGTCGTTCGGGTGGATTCGTGATGCCGAAGTGGGGTCGACGGCTGCCAGTTCGTCATGAAGGGATTCAGAGCCGTCCTCGCGGACTCGCCGCTCAAGTGTTTCCCGGACTGGTTCGTTGCGGCCGGGTCCTTCGAAGAGCCCATCGAAGAGCGATCGCACGTAGAAGCCGGTGCCTCCGACGAGGATAGGCTCGGCTCCTGCGGATATGATGGATGCGATCACATTCTCGGCGTCGATCGCGAATCGTGTAGCATCATACGCTTCGCTCGGTTCGATGATATCGATCAGATGATGCCGGGCGAGCCGAGCCTCATCCATCGTCGGTTTCGCAGTGCCGATGTCAAGCCGGCGGTAGATCTGGCGTGAGTCGGCCGAGATGATTTCTCCGCCGAGTTCCTGAGCCACACGGATTGCGACCCCCGTTTTCCCCGAGGCTGTGGGACCGATGATGGCAAGTACGTTATGCATGAGCTCGCTTTTCCAACTAGGTTCGCCCAAATCTTTTATGAAGCTCATCGAGGGTCATGCGCATGAAGGTGGGACGGCCGTGCGGGCACGAGTACGGCAGCTCGGTGGCGAACAGCTGATCCAGAAGCGCACGCATTTCCTCCTGCGCCAGTGCATCGCCGGCCTTGATAGCCGTTTTGCATGCCATCGTGGTTGCGATGCTTTCGATGATATCCCTGTCAGCCGGTTTGCCGGACGGCATCTCGGCCAGCAGGTCGTGAAGAATCCGGTCGTGGGCCAATTTCGGGAAGGCGCCGGGAACAGCTTCCAGGAGTACCGTCCTCCCACTCATCGACCTGACCGAGAAGCCGAGGCGCGTCAGGAGAGAATCCGCGTTCTTGAAGGACTCCAATTCAGCAGGAGACAGCTCAACAGCGATCGGAAAAAGAAGCTGCTGGCTTGGCCCGGTCTCCACGGTGCCGGACAGACGTCTCCTGGCCTGTTCGTAGATGACACGTTCGTGCGCGGCGTGCTGGTCCACGATGAGTACGCCTTCGCGGGTCTGCACGAAAATATACGTGCGGTGCAGCTGCCAGAACTTGGCCTGTTCGCCGGTCTCGAGGGATGTGAGTTGTCCGGGCTGCCGGATGTCGGAGCCATCTTCCAGTGCCCGAGTGCGTTCTCGCACGGTAGAAGGGAAACTGAGTTCGCCCGTCCGGAGTGGAAGATGCGTCCCTGGGATTTCACCACTCCCTTTTCTTGATTCATACGAGCCCGCGCCGGATGGTGCGTGATTAGTTGCGCCCGATCGGTCTCCGCTTCCGGAAGGTGCGCAGTCCGCGCTGACTGTCAGTGTTGGAGCGACATCATGTTCCATGAGCGTATTGCGTACGGCGTTCTCCACCAGTGCAAAGACGCGTCTCTCTTCACTGAAGCGAACCTCTCGCTTCGTTGGGTGCACATTGGCGTCTACGAATCGACCGTCCACACTGATCACAAGCGCGAAGATCGGGTGTCGATTGCGAGGAAGAAGTTCGCCGTATCCGGTCCGCACCGCGGCCGAAAGGAGACGGCTCTTCACCGGGCGTCCGTTGATCGCAAGAAGCTGGAAAGCACCTCGCGTGCGTGCGATGGACGGCTTGCCGATCAGTCCATCGACAGTATACGGACCGTCGGCGTGCAGGACGGGAAAGACTTCTCCGGCGCGTGCGCTTCCGAGAACCTCCAGGGTACGCTCGAGGATTCCAGGCGCCGGCAAGAGAGTGAGCACGGATTTGCCGTCGACGGCGAGCTCGAGACGAATGTGAGGATAGAGAATGGCGTATTCGGTCACGGAATCGAGGATTTTCCTCAACTCAACTCTGTCGCTCTTCAGAAATTTGCGTCTCGCTGGCGTGTTGAAGAAGAGCGATGAGATCTCCATTGTCGTGCCGTGTGCCCGGCCGGCCGGCCTTACGTCCTTGACAGTCCCTCCGAGCAGGGTGACCTCGCTTCCTTCAGACGAACCCGGCTCGCACGTGACGAGTCGCACTCGGGAGACTGAGGCTATGCTTGGGAGTGCCTCACCGCGGAAGCCGAGGGTGTCGATGGTTTCGAGGTCGTTCTCGCTCAGGATCTTGCTGGTTGCGAACCGATCGAACGCGGCGAGCGCATCGTCGGAGTTCATTCCGACCCCGTTGTCAGCTACGCGAATGAGATCGCTTCCAGCTCCCTTGATGTCAATGGATATGACATCGGCTCCGGCATCGATCGCGTTCTCAACAAGTTCCTTCACCACCGAGTGTGGTCCTTCGACAACCTCGCCGGCGGCGATCCTGTTTGCCAGAGCCTCACTGAGTATGCGGATTCTACTCGGCATCTTCCACTTTCCTCTGCAGTTCTGCGAGCTTGGTCAGTGCGTTGAGCGGAGTCATGCCGGTGAGGTCCATTTCTCGAATCTCCCGCTCCACCTGGGATTCCGGACGACCGAACAACGGTAGTTGAGTACTTGATTCGGCCAGAGGACCGTGTTCCCCCACGGCGAGGCGCGGCATGGCATCGGGCGTGTACTGTGTTGCCTCAAGATTCTTGAGCACCTCCCTCGCTCTCTCTATGACGGCGTTCGGCATGCCGGCCAGTTTTGCAACCTCTATGCCGTAGCTCTGGTTGGCGCAGCCGAGTGTCACCTTTCGCAGGAAAACAATGGAATCGGACGTCTCCTTCGCGAGAACGTGCACGTTCTTCAGACGCGTAAGGATGTCCTCGAGTTCAGTCAGCTCATGGTAATGCGTCGCGAACATCGTCTTGGGATGGGCGTGAGCCGAGTCGTGGAGATACTCTATTACTGCCCAGGCTATTGACAGCCCGTCGAAAGTGCTCGTTCCTCGTCCCATCTCGTCGAGCAATACAAGGCTCCGTGATGTGGCGCTGTTGAGGATGTTTGCTGTCTCACTCATTTCAACCAGGAACGTGCTTCTTCCCCGCGCAAGAGCGTCTTGGGCGCCTATCCTCGTGAATATTCTGTCGATGAGGCCAATCGACGCGCTATCTGCCGGAACAAACGATCCCATCTGAGCCATGATGACGATCAGAGCGACCTGACGGAGGTAGGTCGACTTG
>JAUVLP010000118.1 GCA_030600655.1 Candidatus Eiseniibacteriota bacterium | reverse complement strand
AACTGCTGCCGCGAACGCGCCGTCCGCGTCCCCGCGTGCCATCAAGCGCAAAACCTCTGCACGATTGTCCTCCATCATATCCAGGAGCACGCGCTTGTTGCTCAGAAACAGGGTCGCTCTTCCTTGGGTCTTAACGTAGCGCCCCCCCGTGCCGTTATCCTCCGCACCGATGATCGTGGCGCCCTCAAGTATGTCCTCGCGACCCAGATAGACTCGCATCGAGTCCACCTCCCACCGATGACGACGATGCTTGAAGACACCGGAAATGGCCAGATCGTCATGTCCGGAACCGGTGAAGTCGCGAACCAACATGGCGACCGGCGCCACCGCCGATGCGTGATCCCAGATCGGCCTCAACTGCTTATCGTACACGGACAGGTTGCTCCTCGGACCATGGGCGACGATGTAGCCGTCCATCCTCGAAAGCAGGGCTACCGATACGGGGTGCTCCCCCTCTACCCGCATCTCGCCCGAGGATGCAACGATGGCAAGCCAGCCCAGCGTACCTTCCCAGATCGCCACTCTCGCACCGCCAATTACGATCGTACTATCGCTGATCACCGCAGCGGCTTCGATAGTGCCCGGGAGGTCTATGGTGGCACTCATCTGCCAGCTCTCCGCGCGCTTCTCGAGCAACACCAAACGCCCTTCGTCTTCGCTGTTGCATCCCAGCGCCAGGAAACGTGGAGTCGCGCAGTGGACGTCAGCGTCAAGCGCGGGAACCGTCCCGCCCAGTATGTCCATCGTGGAAACGCGATCGGAATCCAGGATCTCAGTGATGGCTGTGTTCCCGATAACCAGCAGCCTATCGGACAGAGCCGCAACTCTGAACCCAGCAGGCTGCTTGATGATCACGCTCTTGAGGGACAGATCCCAGTCACGACCATGAGGTGAGATGATGAGTTCCCAGACCGAGTGGCCGTCATGGACATAGACAGTCTGATTCCCAGTCACAACGACAAAGGAACAGGGTCCAGCCCGTGTGGGCAGCCGAAACGTTGCGAGAGGCCTCATCGCCTCGTAACCGATGAGCGTTATGATCCTGCCCTGCAGAGCGACGATGAAGGTCTCATCCCGCGCGACGGAGTTCCTGGAAGGCCTTATGCTGCAGAGATCATCGACTCGTTCCCTCGACATCAGCGCAATAGGAATCGATGGGACATCTCTTGTCACGGGCGCGTACCGAAAGATCGTGACAAAGCCGTCGGCCTGCCCGACGACCAGCTCGCTCTTCGTCCTTGACCCCTCCGCGCCGGAGCTTCTCTCTACAGACGTGGCACACGTGGGGAGCACCGTTTGCTCCGGAAGTGTGAGTTCCTCAAGGAGTTCGGGTATGGAAGCGTGCAGAGTCGGGGGCTGCCCGAACGCCGCGCAGGAGAACAGGCAGATGGCGACCGTGACGCTTGCCACGCACCCGGCAACCGGCGCCACATTCAGCCGGCCTCTGGAGTATCTCTCGGCTGGAGCCTCATCGGCTCGATTACAGAGGTGGTTCATTCTCTACTCTTCCTCCGCCACGACCTCAAACACATATGCACCTACACCACCGGCCATAAGCACGACCTCGTTGTGTCCATCACCATCAAGATCGAACACGAAGCAATCTGACGTCCCCGGAGTCCTTATAGTAACAACTTTCCGCCCGTCTATGTAGGGAACAGGAACCCGGACCTCTTCCCTCAGCTGCCCGTCAAGCACAACAAGATGGCACAGGGCATCATTAACGATTGAATCTTCTTCCAGCATTGGCCTCCAGTCGCGCACTGTCCATCTGTCTGAAAGCGCAATGATCTCCATCTCCCCGTCTCCATCAAGATCGTTTGCTGCAAGAGGTCTCAATCGGAAGCTCTCGTATCGCCCTCGCGCCGAGTCAGTGCAGGAAGCCACAACATTCAAATCGCCGTCGAAAATGAACAGCCTGCCGTCGGCGCCCCCGGAGATGATCTCCTCCCGACCATCGCCCGTCACATCAGCGAGGATAAGCCCCATCATCCCACCGTAGTCGTCCACATCTGCGATGACTTCTCCGTCATGAGAAAGAACAGTCAGTCGTCCGGACCAGTCGTCCTTCGCGGAGCCGCACGTTGCCACGACCTCCATCCGCTCATCTCCGATAACATCGGCCGCCGCCACCATCACACCGCCATATGGGCCACAGAAACGATGTCTCCAGACCTCATTCCCCAATGCATCGAGACATATCGCGTAGGCACACCAGTAGTCCGTGGTCCCGGACGCACTTATCCCATTGGTTGGAGCGCGCGACGAGAGCACGATCTCCTGCAGCCCATCCCGGTCAAGATCACACACGACCCCGCAGATAGGGATCACGCCGAGCCTGCGCTTCCAGACAATCTCATCGCTTTCGAGGTCGATAGCGAGGACACCGCGGAAACTGCCATAGACCCGATCGGACGCGATCGGTGTCAAGCGCTTCCCAGATTCCAGGCGCGGGTGCATGAGTTCGCGGTAGAGCGCTTCGCTCACCTGATAGCCGCTGTTGAAGTTGATGAGACCGGTTGTCTGCCCGTTCAGCTGAGCAACCCAAGCTGTGCGGGGATTGCAGTTGCTATCGAGCGACACAGCCGCCAAAACTGTGCCGTCGGCAGTGCGGTACTCCATTCGATTGCTGATGCGGAGAGACTCCCCGCGAGCCGCAGCTCTGAGGGCGCTCAGGAGACAGCGACGCTGGTCCAGCAGCGCTTCACGCGCATAGTTGAGGATGAACAACTCTTCGGCGGATACACTGCAGCCGGCTCCGACGCTTTCGTAGCCGAGTTCCGGGTGCCAGCAGAGGAATCCGGTGTCTTCTTCCGGACACTCTTGGAAGGTGGAAAGGAGGAGCCCGTCACCCAGCGAGGAGGAAGCACCAGAACCCAGTGCTGCCCGTCGGACCACCCGGGGCCAATCCCGCCAGCGATCGCGAATTCGCTCGGTCGAGACGAGATCGACTCCGGCTGTGAGATCGGGGCCGCACACGAAGAAGGAGGGTACGGCCCCATAAGGAGAAGCTCGTGTAATGATGGACGCCAGACGAAGAGTGTATGGCTGCGGGATTTCGGCGGACGGTATTGGATTGCAGGCGGTCGCCCTCAGATCTTGTCTGAACTGATACCACTCCTCACCAGAGGTCTGGCGGGATTCACGGATTCGGCATCCAACTAACACCGCTCCGCCGAGCACAGCGAGGCCGACAACAAGACGGAAGATCATCAGACCAGGACGGTGACGAAGCATGCTCTGCATCCAGGTTGCCTTACTGAGTCCACACTATGAAAGCGGGCTCGATGCTGAAGCCAAAGGTCTCTCCACCCATAATACCTATTCGGATCAGCATCATACCACATTCATTCACTGTTCTCAATCTCGCGTCCCACCACCCGGTTCACTATCGCAGAGCGACCTGGCCCCCAAACAACCCCACGCCCGCCGCAAATGCGACGGGCGCGGGGTGCCTTTTCCAATAGATCAAACCGAACTCGCGCGATTGCTTCAACAACCACGCTCGTGGTTCAGGCGGTCGCTTCAACCACCGCGCAGCCGCCTCAGAATTCCACCACTACCTCGACCGCCACGACCCCTCGCCCACCGCAGCCTTCGCCTGTGCGCGCTTCTCGGCCTGCCTGGCCTTCGTCTCGGCGTTCGCCGCCTCGCTCTCGGCCCTGGCGGCCTCGAGTTCCGCGTTGTAGGTCGTGCTCATCGTCGCGGGAAGCCCGTGCTCCTCCGGATGCAGGTAGCGGCCAAACTCATAGCCGGTCTTCGGCGCCTCGACCACGATCCTGTGCTCCTCTGCGTACTTGTCCTGCCGGATGCCCGTGACCATCCACGAGACCTTCATCCCCGGATCACCTCCCGCCACGCGGAAGCTGTTACCCGTGATCTCCTCCGCAACATAGACGGGCGCGAACCCCCCGATGCACGTAAGCTGGTAGCGGAAATCACGGTTCAGGGCATCGAAGTAGTCCGGCAGCACGATCCGAGCCTCGCCCGCGCCGTCCAGGACCACGTTGCCGTTATAGACGTTCATCATGTCGGGGCTCTCGACGAACGAGTGAGAGAGGTACGAGCCTGCGGGGTCCAGCGGGTGGTCGATCTTGGATGCGCCCGCCGCTCTCGAAACCGTACCACCGATATGCACATCGCTCTCGAAGTAGCCGGAATACAGCGTTCCAGTCCCGTTCGGCTCGGCACCGTAGATACTGTAGCAGGTCGAGTTCCCGGTGCCGTTATCGCAGTCGCCGTACACGCCGAAGAGGACGCTTGAGTCGCCCTCATACTGGGCGCTACCGGTCACGCCATACATGTTCCCACTGAAATCACCACCCACGGTCCAGATGTCGCCGGACGTTGCGTCGCCGTACACACCGACCGCGTATTCGCCGCTGCCGTAGTACTCCGCGTGCACGACGTGCGGGGTTCCTGACTCCTGCGACGAGTAGATGGCGGCGCCGTATTCTCCAATGTCTCCGCCATCGACGGAGAAGTAACCCGGGGGCTCGCCGCCAAAGATAAGATAGGGTGTCACTGCGAACTTCGAGCTGTCGGTCAACGCGACACTAGGCCAGTCGTTGACACCCATCCAGATCCAACTACCTTCTTCGGCGTTCATGATCCACAGAGCATCAGCACTGTCCGTCATGCCCACATACGATCCCTCGCCCGACCGGTCCCCACGAGCCTCGCCCTTGACGGGGACATTGGGCACGAAGTGGATCAGATTATCGTCGCCGTACGCAGGCGGGCAAATCGTGAGCAACTCGTCCGGCCACATCGTCCCGATGCCCACCGTATCGTAGGTCGCGATACCGTTGCCGATGAAGGTCCAATCGCCGTCCGTGACGCCGGTCCCAGATTCCCAGGTACCGTTTCCGGACGCATCCGACACGAGCACATAGCCGTCGTTGGCACCGGTCGTCAGGGTGAATCCGTCCATCCGTACGTAGCCATTGAACAGACCGGCAAGACCGCTGCCCGTGGCATATGCCTTGACCGCTGGACCACTGCCGGTCGACAAGGCATAAACGCCCGCACCGGTTCCATTCGTGTTCCCGTAGAGCGCTGCAGCGCTGCTCGCCACATTGTCCACTTTGAAGTATCCGCCGACACCCGAACCGGTGTTGGTCACACTGATACCCTTGTTGATTGAGCTGACGGTACCGGCGTATGGCAGCGTCAGCCCGTCGGCCTCACCAGCCCGGAGCGACGACGGTACGCTCGCCAGCTTGAGCCGCGGGGCAAGTATCTCGCCGTTGACCGTGAGCTCGACGTAGTACGGCGGCGTGTCGAAGTCGGGCAGCGGTGACGTGATAGAACCCAGCTCGATGTTGAACCACCCCTGGGTGATAACCACCGCACCGTGCGTCTCCGGCCCCCACAGCGCCGACCCGCCCGATTCCGCAGCGAAAATACTCGCTACGATATCGTACGTCGTACTGACGGGATCGCCAGATGGATAGTCGGCAAGAAAACCCTGGAACCACACGGTCTCGGCGACATCCCTGGAGGACGATGCATCATCGATGAAGGCTCCCCCTCCAGAGTCCACCGAGCGCGCCGATGTGGCGCCTGCGACAACCAACCCTGCCACCAGAATCGCGGCAAGGAGCACCCACCCAACGTATCGCTTCGTCATTCTGTCCATCTCCTTCCGAGAGACACAACGCACGACTGCGTCATTTCATCTTTTGTCCACGGCCCATGGGTACAACTCACCTGCGGGTCCTGTCAAGAACAAGTCGGCCTGCAGCAACTGCGACCCACCGTTCACCGGTACAGCGACTTCACCCTTCCCCACGTCACGGCCTCAACAGGCGCCTGGCACGGACTGTAGCAGTCCACACCCACGTATCCGATGTACGCGCTCCATTCGTTCTCCGAGTGAAGCGCCTGAGACTCCTCGCAGACACCGGGGTTGTATGCGTACACATCACAGAAGAGCGGATCCACGAACAGATTGTCGACCGCATAGGCTGGGAGATCGTCCCCCCCGGCGTTCCCGTACACGATGCAGTGGTTGATCATCCCCGTCGTGCCTCCTCCGACAGCACCGCCCTCTGTGCTGAAGGCGATGATGCAGTTCGTGATATCCGCATCGACAACCATGCCATCCAGCCGCACGGCCACTCCACCCAGGAGATCCGCGTTCCGAATAGCGTTGACGCGGTAGAGATGAGGCTCCCCTTGGTAGGCTCTGACGGCTCCGCCGCTCACGGTCGCCACGTTCCCCCAGATGTGCACCATGTCGAGGTAGGGATTCCCGTACGAGGTCGAGAGGCCACCCCCATAATCGGCTGTGTTATCCCTGATCCAGGAGTATCTTATAAT
>JAUVLP010000090.1 GCA_030600655.1 Candidatus Eiseniibacteriota bacterium | reverse complement strand
ATTTCGATCTCGATAGGTTCGTTCGTCACATTGCCATATAGGTCTGTCGTAATCACCTTGATGCTCTTCAGTCCATCAAACTCACCCAGATCGACATCCTCGACCGTGAAACGACCGAGTTCACCATCATCCGGGATTGCAGGTGACGCCACAGCACTGCCCGCGCTAACGTCGTCGACAAGTATGCTGATTGTGGCTCCTACTTCAGCCCGTCCCCTGATGTTGATCTGAGAGCTGTTAAGAGCACTCCCCTCCAGCGGATTCGTGACTCTTGTCCCTGTTGGCGCTGTTGTATCCGGTCCCATGGGTTCGACGGAATCGCAACCGACCCATGCGAACACACTCAGTCCCGCAAGAACTACAAGGATGACAACCCACGCTCTTCTTCTCGGTCCTAGCATCGAAGGGTACTCCTTTCACGAGGGGCCCGCCCGTCTTTCCCCGGCTGAGTCGTCTCATTCAGGCACGACGACCGTGAGGATGAGTCCAGCGGGGTTTGAGAGCAATCAGGGATCATCTAAAAGACATACGCTGCAGATACCCTGTGACTCGAATCCAGATACTCGTGCTTCCCGTATGCATAGTCTACCACGAAACCAGCTATTCCGATGCCGGCTCCGGCCGTCAACTGTCCCATAGCCAGTCCGCCTCGCACAGCGACCAGGTCGCGATACGAGAACTCGAGGCCGTAGTGTGTGTCGAACGTCACGTCGCCGACATGATATTCGTCGGCCATCCACCTCTTCTCGAATCTGAAATCTGCATCGGCTGCGAGGACGACGCGGCCGTCCATAGATTCGATATCCGTTGCGTATGCGACCCCTAACTTGGCGGTCGGCATGATTTTCTCACGTTCCTTCGTATCCCAGACAAGAAATGTCGTCGTCACGTCCTGTATGTTCGCGCCAAGCGTGAGGCCACCAATTACCTCGCACTGGGCTCCCAAGTCGAACCCAAGACCATAGCATGAATTGGGGCCGATCTGCTTGCTGATGATCTTCAAATTGCCGCCGACGTTCATCCTGTCCGAGATCGGACGTGCGTACGACAGAAGCATCGCTGCTTCGGAATCGCTCTCCCAGGTTATCTTCGTGGCGTCGTAATAGATGCGTCCGTCGCCTTCATAGAAGTCGGTGAAAGCGATGTCATCGATCGACAGCCTGACTACAGTAAGCGCAAAGGCGCTTCCCTTTTCCAGAGAACGTACATACGCTCCCGTATCGTAGTTAACCACATCACCGAACGTTTCCGAGTGCATGAGGTGCACCGCCTCACCGACAACGTCTACCAGTCCAGCCGGATTCCAGTATCCGGCGGTCGCATCATTGGCAACTGCAACGAACGCGCTTCCCATGCCGAGCGCGCGGGCGCCGACCCCGTGCGTTAGAAATTCACCGGAATACTTGTTGGCGGCCCCAGTCGGCAGTGCCATGAGAAGAGCGGCAAATGTGAGCAGGGTCGCAGACCGCGTCACAGACATAAACCTCCACCTTGGCACACCAATCCGCAGAATTGCATGCGGCTCAGAGCCCTCAGGGGAACACCGTAAGTGCATTTCACCCACTACTAGCACGGGGTGCTCCCTTTGTAAAGCGGAAAGAGACGTGGCTATTCAGCGGCCAGTTCTCGGGCGACAATCTCAGCCTGCAGACCATTCGTGCGCTGCTCCACTCGGACAAGATTGATTTCTACCCTGCTTAGACGTTCGGAAAGACGCATAGCTTCATACAGATCGCCCTCATCGTCGGCTGCGTACACCAAGTTGATCTCATGGTGTTTCAATCGTCGCTCGAGAGCCAGGCTGTGATCATACATGTAGGAGAGAGTGGCCGAGGACAGGCTCGCGAGGTGTTTGCCTGCCTCGCTGGATCTAACTTCGGCCACCGGTACTCTGAAGAGGATGTCCAAAAAGCCACTCCCCGACCTACCTGATCAGGATCATCTTGCGGGTCTCTTCGAATTCTCCAAGCGAAAGCCGGTACAGATACACTCCTGCCGCGACCTCTTCACCGAGATCGTCCCTGCCATCCCAGACGACGGAATGATCGCCTGAATCGCGGTACTCATTCGACAGTACTCGGATCAGTCTGCCTTGGATGCTGTAGATCGTCAGGGCTGTGTGAGCGGGAGTCCCCACTGAGAACCTGATGGTGGTAGACAGGGAAAACGGATTGGGGCAATTCTGGTTGAGCGATATCGAGCTGACGACTGCGTCGTCAGCAATTCCTGTGTCTGTGGAACTGATTGATGTGCTCACGCTCACGTCGTCGACGAAGAAGCCTTCGGCCACGTCGCTATCGTCACTGTCGAACACAAAGCGCACGGTGCATGTGTCACCAGGGGTTCCGGCAAGTGCGTATGTGTACTCCAACCAGTCATTGCCGATTGATCCGAGTGTCTCCAGGGCTCCCCCGCTACCGATGAAAGCCAGAGTATCGCTCGGTTCCCCGTTGGTCATAAGTACCACATAGAATCCATCAGAGCCGTATATGGTCACATCGTACCAGCACCAGAAACTGAGCTCTGTGCCCATGCGCAGAAGGAACTCGGGGGAATCGAGCCAGCACTCCATATCGTTGGCATAGGTCCAGGCTTCCTCGTGACCGCAGTACCAGCTCGTGGCTCCCGAGTGTGCGCGGTGTGAACTGAGGTGCCAGAGATCGGCGGTTCCGCCGTGGCCCCATCCGGATTCACCCTCCTCGAAATCGTGAGCAAATCCGGTGGTGCCGACAGCAATGATCAGCGTGTCAATGTGTGTGGCACCTGCCGTGGATACTTCCACATAGAGTTCTGGAAAGGACGGAATCGGGCAGCCGGATGATAGCTCAATTTCGAATACGGCCAGTGCAGACATCGACGGGGGAATGGTCGCCGGATATACCGTTGTCTCAGTGACGATTATGTGTGGGTCGAATGTCCACAAATGGAGGTTGGGCGAAGGAGCCTCCGCAAGGCCATCATTGACCAGCTCCACCATCAGTGTCACCGTCTCGTCCGGTTCAGGCAGGCCGTCTCCATCGCCGCCAAGCATGTCGTCCACTGAGTATGAGGTTACAGACAAAACGGGCGCTGCGATCGTCAGTGGGAGGACCCCCGACCAACTCTCGCGATAGCCCATTGCCTCTATGGCAACATCAAGAAGTACAACGTGCCGGTCTGGACAGCCGTCGGCTATCAAGAGCGAATACGCCGGGATTCCGTCGGTCTGCGCTCCGCCGGCAATGTCTCCGTATGTGCTCTCACCGTTCACGACCGTCACCCACGGATCATCGGTCGAGACGGTGGCAATCACTCCAGCTGCCTCTGTGGTTCCATAGTTGCGTACTGTGATACTGATGGATACCGTCTCATTTGGGCCTGCCAGGCCGTCACCGTTGCCTCCGCCATCGTCATCGATCGCAAGCGTGATGGGACGGAGGTATGCGCCTGCCAGTCTGACGGGTATCAGCGCTTCATACGGCAGATGGTTCGGCGCTGTTACTGTGAGCATGATGTCGTCAGGTTGTGCCGTTCCCAGAGCGAAAGAGACAGCTCCATCAGGAGCCGTTTTCGCCCGCTCATAGATATCACTTCCATTGGTGATGCAGACGAGGGCGCCATCGAGCGTGCCCAGCTGCGTCCAGACGACCACATCGAACGCTGAGCTCCCAATGACTACTGTGTCGGCATGTGCGACAGTCATCTCAGCAGGTGTGTCCGTCCATATGTGCATTTCAGGGTCGCCAAGGAGGTTGATCTCGTACTGGTGCCACCGATACACATTCTCAGTCATCGACAACGGTACAAAGGTGGCCTTCGCAGCGGCGAGCGCCTCACCTGCGCTCTGGAGTCCCTCCTGAAAGAGCATGCTGTAGAACTCAGCCATGTACAGATCTGAGTAGCCGTATCCTGGGTTGCCCGGAGAGCCCCAGCCATATCTGCTGTTACCTATGAAGGCGACAGCGCCACCGTTCGGGTTCTCAATGAAACGCTCTGCTATGCAATCCTTGTCAAAGGCCGCCGGCCAGCAACCGATCGAGTAGACCACAGGTAGTTCGGTCACGTTGGTGAGTGCAGACGCGTCAGCGCGGTCGAGGTATCCCTCGCCACAACCGATCACCGTGTACCAGGCATGGCCGTCATGAAGGAAGTGGCACGGGCCATCGTTGAGAGCGTCGATGACACTCTGCCGGGTTTCATTGCCCAGCGATTGATAGAGCTTGAGGATAGGGTCGTATCTTGGCGGAACAGAGTCGTGGTCTATCATGTTGAGGCCGATTCCGGAGTCCGTGTATGGATCCGACCATAGGACTTCTCCAGCCATCAGCATATCCAGCTGGTATCCAGTCTCTGGATTGCGTTCGTATGCGAGGAGCTTGGTCACGAAAGCGGCGGCATCAGTCTGGCTCCCAACTGATGCGCGACCGACAAAGACATCGGCATAGAGATCGACCCCGTCCTCAATACCGCCGAAGATGCCGTCGCCATCTGCATTCCAGGAACCGTCGAGGTCGGCGTAGTAGAGGTCGCACGGTATCTCGTTGTCGTCAGGCTGGTAGTTGGCTTCGCAGTCCATCGCGAAGGCGGTGCGGGCAGGGATCGTCGAGGTGTCGCCGCCAAGAAGGAACCAGATTGTGCCCCATGTGTCGTGCGCGTCCGCTATGAAGGCGCGGATGCGCTCAGGTCCGTCACCGCCCGGATACGTAGCGTCGATCCATCCGGTGGTCACAATTGTAGCTGGGACGCCTTTCCTGGTCTTCCATGCCACAAGTGGTGCGAATGCCGGTTCCAGATCAGCGCTTGTGATGAGCACGTACTCCATGTCGCCTGGGTCGAGAAAGCTGTCTCTGGCGAACGGTCGATGCGCAGCCGGGGCGAGGTTCCTGGGGTTATCTACGAGTGCCAGTGCGACACTGGCGGAAGCCTCGTGAGCGGTTCCAGGCGGGACCGGACTAAGGATCTCGTACTCCACCGAGATAGTGATGCTTCGGAAGAACCGTAGTTTGCCCCTGGCAGGGATGAACTGGACCGGGTGAACGGCCAGCCCAACCACAGTGTTTCCGACGAGATGCCCAGTTGAGAGATGCTCCAACACGAGAGCCGGGTATGGTTCGCTGCGATCGTAGACAGCACGGTCGCAAGGCACAGGCGGTCTGTGCTTCATCTCAATCCCGGCGACCGGTAGAATCCGAGGCGGTTGGGCCGGAACAGGGAGAAAGCTCTGAAGTAACTCCGAACTCTCGGTGTGCACGACTCTTACGGCGAGTATCTCCACATCGCCCGGAAGACCCAGTGTGAGAACCTTGACCGGCAACTGAGGTTTTCCGACCTCTCGCAGGATATCGCAGTCCTGCAATGTGATGACGTCATAGCCATCGATGCGGGAAAACACGAGATCTTGCTGGGCGAAGGTCAGGGTGTGTTCGAGGGTGGCTCCAGTCGCCGGCGCAGCCGCGAACAGCACGGCGCACAGAAGACTCAGAGCTGCCGCTGCGCTGAATCGTAGATGCATGTATGCGGCTCCTCTCGACCCTTGATACGTTTGGTGAGACCATTACCTAGTTTCTAAGAATGATGCCCCGGGTTCGAGTTGTCAAGAGATGATGCTTGAGCTGACCGCCGCTCATGCACCTTGTGAACAGCATTCAGAGGTTTCTTGGCCGTTCGCCGCATCAGCAGGATGCCGTTGGGACAGGACCGAGGGCCGGAGAACGAGAAAGACGGCACCCACTGGGCCCCGTCTTTTCCTGGGTGTCTCATTCTCTGTTGGTGCCCGGAGCGAGACTCGAACTCGCACAGGCATAAGCCCACCGCCCCCTCAAGACGGCGTGTCTACCAGTTCCACCATCCGGGCACTTCTGTGTCCAACTATCACGATCGCAGGTGACTTGTCCTGACCATCATGATAGCTGAGATCTTACTCTGTGGAGTCATCCGGAACAATCGGAATCTCTTCAGTGGTTGTCTGCTCCTGCATGGCGGCGTCTTCGCTACCCGGCAAGCCTCCTTGGAACTCCTGTGGCGCTGGTTCTCGGATTGCTGCGGCAGGAACGACCGGCATATTCTGAAGTCCTTCAGATACAGTTGCCGGAGTGTTTGTCCGGCCGACGACAGCCATTGTGAGTGACGAGACCATGAAGACGATGGCCAGATAGCGAGTGGCTTTCGTCAGGAACGATGCTGCTGTCTGTCCGCCAAAAACGGCTCCCACACCGCCGCCGCCACCGAATGCCCCAGCGAGTCCCCCGCCCTTGCCGGACTGGAGAAGAACGGTGACTATCAATCCCAAGGAAACCAGGATATGTAGTGTCAGCATAACTGCGTGCATCGACTGATACCTCCCGCGTGCCCTGGCACGGTCTTGTGCCGCGCTAGGCGGCAGCTCGGATAATTTCAGCAAAGCTGTCAGCATCAAGGCTGGCTCCGCCGACCAGAACTCCATCGACATCGCTTTCTGCCATGAGGTCTGCAGCATTGTTCGGTCCAGCGCTGCCACCATACAGAATTCGCAGTTCATCGGCGACAGCACCACCAAAGATAGCACCGACGGACCGCCGAATCAAGCCCTGAACAGCATTGGCCTGATCCGGGGTTGCCGTGAGGCCCGTACCAATGGCCCAGACCGGTTCATAGGCAAGCACGATTCTCCGCGCGTGCTCGTGCGCCACGCCCAGGAACGCGTTCTTGACCTGTCTCACGACGATTTCCTCGGTTCTGCCGGCCTCGCGATCCGCGAGGGCCTCTCCCACGCAGACAACTGGAATCAGAGTGCCGGAAAGAACTTTCAAAAGCTTGCGATTCACATCCGCATCCGATTCTCCGAACAAGGCGCGTCGTTCTGAGTGGCCGATCAGGGCGTGTGAAACACCGAGGGATTCCAACATCTCCGTTGATATCTCCCCGGTGAAGGCCCCCGACGACTCCCAATACACGTTCTGCGCACCGATTGCTATCCCGCTTTTGCGAGCGGCGTCGACGGCGGTCTCAAGGGCAACTGACGGAGGACAGATGAGCAGCTCGGGCAGCGCGTCCATTCCGGCGATTCTGTTCTTGAGCGTCAGAATGAACCGACGTGTCTCAGAAGCCGTTTTGTTCAGTTTCCAGTTGCCTGCGATGATTTGCTTTCGTGTCACGATCTGTCGGACTCCTTGTCAGGCGTTGGTAAGAGCTTCTATCGCCGGGAGAGTCTTGCCCTCGAAGACGGCGAGCGATGCGCCTCCGCCTGTAGACATGTGAGTTATCCGGTCGGCAACACCGGCGCGTCCCACGGCCGCAATCGAGTCTCCCCCACCGATGATACTGAGGGCGCCCGAGTCGGTCGCTTTCGCGACTGCTTCCGCAACTGCAACAGTTCCGTGAGAGAAAGCGTCAAACTCGAACACTCCAAGGGGACCGTTCCAGACAATCGTTCGTGCCCTCGCTATGGCATCTGAGAACGAGCTGATGGTCTCTGGACCGATGTCAAGTCCCCTCCATCCGTTTTCGATCCCGTCGGCCGGGACGATCTTGGTCTCCGTTCCTTCCGCAATCTCCCGCGCGACCACGACATCATCTGGAAGCAGCAGCATCTTCTTATCGGCAAGAGCGCGCTCAAGTATTCGGGTGGCCGTGGCAATACGGTCGTCCTCGACAAGCGAGTCGCCGACAGCGATGCCCTTCGCCTTCAGGAAGGTAAAGGCCATGCCGCCTCCGATCAGGAGGATGTCGAGCATCGGCATGAGGTTCTCGATGACGCCGATTTTTCCAGAGACCTTCGCTCCGCCAAGAATGACCGCGTATGGATGCTCGGGCGATCCCGTTGCCTTGGCAAGATTCCTCAGTTCATTCTCCATCAGGAATCCCATCGCGCGTTCATCGAAATACCTGGTTACCCCCACGGTCGAAGCGTGGGCGCGGTGAGCCGTTCCGAAAGCGTCGTTCACATAGACGTCACCCATTCGTGCCAGACGGTGGGCGAAGTCGGGCTCATTCTTTGTCTCTCCCGTGTGAAAACGGAGATTCTCGAGAAGCGTGACGTCTCCGTCATTCATCCGGGCTACCACGCCTTCGGTGGTGTCCCCGACGCAGTCCGGCGCCATTGTCACGCCTCGGCAGAGAAGCTTCGAAAGACGCTCCGACACTGGTCTCAAGCTCAGATCCGGGACACTCGTGCCTTTCGGGCGGCCGAGGTGAGAGATGAGAATCGCCTTGCCGCCGTGCTTGATTATGAACTCAATCGTCGGCAGAGCCGCCCTGATGCGAGTGTCGTCGGCAACACGACCGTCACCGGCAAGTGGAACGTTGAAATCGACCCGCGTCAGGACTCTCTTCCCCTTGATATCGAGATCGTTGAGATGTTTCTTGACCGTCATGGTTCGATCCTACTTGCTGGCCACGAGTTTCATCATGTCGACCATGCGAGATGCATAGCCGGCTTCATTGTCATACCAGCCCAGTATCTTGACGAGGTCTCCACCAATCACGGTAGTGAGTCCGCTGTCAAAGATACAGGAATGGCGGTCCCCGACTATATCTATGGAGACGAGCGGCTCATCGGTGTAACGCAGGTAGTCCTTCAGGGGACCTTCCTCCGACGCTTTGAAGAATGCCGCATTGACCTCTTCGGCCGTTGTGTTCTTCTCCACGTGCACCACAAAGTCGACGAGTGATCCGTCCGGCGTTGGCACACGGACTGCCATGCCTTCCAGCTTTCCGGCCGTGTCCGGGATCACGAGCGCAATCGCCTTGGCTGCACCCGTAGTTGTCGGGATCATGCTGACCGCCGCAGCTCTTGCCCGCCTCAGGTCGCTGTGAGGCAGGTCGAGTATCCTCTGATCGTTCGTGTACGCATGAATCGTCGTCATGACGCCCTTGATGACGCCGAAGTTGTCGTTCAGTACACTGATCATTGGTGCAGCACAGTTTGTGGTGCAGGAAGCCGTGGATATGATGTGATGATTGTCTGGATCATAGAGAGCGTCATTGACGCCCATTACGATGGAGATGTCTATGCCCTTGCCCTTGCCGGGTGCTGAGATCATCACCTTGCGAGCTCCGGCCGTCAGGTGTTTTGCCGCGCCCTCGCGTGTGCGGAAGGCGCCGGTTGCCTCGATGACGACATCGACACCGAGTTTGCCCCACTCCAGCTTCTCCGGATCCGCTTGGGAGAAGACGGGGATGCTCTCACCGTCGACAACGATGTTCCCACCGTCCACATTTACCTCACCATCATACACCCCGTGCACGGAGTCGTATTTGAAGAGATGCGCCAGCGTTGCAGCGTCGGTCAGGTCATTCACCGCCACAATGTCGAAATCGGGATTGTGCCTCGCAAAGCGCAGCACGAGCCGACCTATCCTTCCGAATCCGTTGATTGCGTACTTGAGAGCCATGCTTCCTCCTAGGCCTTGCCTGCGGAACCGAAGAGCTCGATCTTGGATTTGACCAG
>JAUVLP010000084.1 GCA_030600655.1 Candidatus Eiseniibacteriota bacterium | reverse complement strand
TATCATCCGTAACGCTCGCCGCGCTGAACAGAAAGAGCACCAGATCCGACTCGTACGAGTTGAGAGCTGAGACATCCTTCTTCACCCACTCGAGGATGTAGTCTCTGCCACCACCCAGAAGATCTAGAAATCCGTGCTTCTCCTCGATCGTCTCGGTGATAGTGATGTACCCGCCCTTCGCCAGATCGAGAATGGTCGCTACCATATCGCTCGCGCCGACCTGACCGGAACGGTAGAGGTAGCCGACCTCCGCCGGTGGGCGGTCGGATGGGAGTTCCCGGAAGTAGTCGCCGTCGAACTCCACCTTGTGTTCGCGCCCATACTTCAGGAAGATGACGGTACACGCACCCAGAGCCAGAAGAGATACGATGATCGCCGCGACGTTTCCGGCGCGCTCCCGGGCAGCTCGACCAGCCATGTACTCCCGCGCCTCCTCCCTCTCGCGATTGGCTTCATCAACGAGCAGCTTCTCTTCAGTGAAGACCACGCTCCGTATCGGTCCCCGCTCATGCCGTGTGGCGTCCGGAACAAGCTCGGGCGGGAAGATAATGCGCAGTTCAACGAACTTCTCCGGCTTCAAGTTGTCGACCCAGAAGCTGACGGTCATCTCATCCTCGATCGTGCACTCGCTCGTCAGATTCGTGTGAAGCCACGCCCGAAGATGGTCCTTGTCCCCGCCGGGTGGAAAGTGGATGCGCCCGGTGACACGATCTGTCCGTATGTCCCAGTCCTCACCGACGAACTTCCAGTAGAGCACGGCATAGTCGTCGTGGACAACTACGGCATCGTGAACCGTGTATGAAATGTCGAAGGTGCGCTGTTCGTCGGCGGCGCGGTAGAACCACTTGGCGTAGGCATAGCGGGACTCGTGGTGGTAATTGACGTAGTAAGCCCCCGGCGGCCTCTCCTTATTGAGAATCCCGGGGTTGCCCAGAGTGTATGCAACGCCTTTCTCCCCCACCACGATGTCAGTGATGGCGACGTCGTCACCGGAGGACGATTTCTTCTCGACCATGAAGAAGGCGTAAGTGAAGTCTCCGTTGAAGCTGAATGTGCGCGCCTCGCGAAACTCGAAGCTCCCATCCGGCCTGACGGTGATGTCTATGTCCACGTCGGAAATGTGGTAGCTCTTGGCCTCGGCCACACCATGCACAATGGTCGCCAGGGACATGAGCGCCAGGAAGAAGATCACCATTCCTCGCCGCATACTTACCTCCTGTCAATGCGCCCACAACCAATCGGACGCACCAATGCGCCCACAGCCCAGTCGGGCGCACGGCATGCGCCCACCTATGACTTGGTCGCGATCGTGACGTTTCTCAGGACCACGTACGGATACCAGTGAGTCCCGATGCCGCCGAGAAGCCCTGCAAGCTCGACGTCCCTGGACAGCGCGACGATGTTGGTCTTGAAGAGCTCGTAGATGTTGCCGGAGATCATGGCGTTCTTCACGCGTCCGGTCGTCTTGCCATCCTCGATCTTGAGCCCGTACGCAAGATTCCCACCGAATTCGCCGGCGATGAGATTGGACATCAGAAGACCCATGATACTGTCGACGAGCACGCCGCTCCCGATCTCAGACATGAGCTCCTCGTGCGACTTCTCTCCACCCTCCATCACCCAGTTGGTTATCTCCGGCGCGGGAGCCTTGCCCAGTTCCTTTGAGCCGATGAGGCGTTTCGCCTTGAGGCCGTTGCCCGTGTCTGCGTGGTTCAACTTGCGCGCCGTTCTGAGATCGGTCAGATAGCTCTTGAGCACACCCGACTCCACGAGCGTCGTCGTCTGCATCGGAACGCCCTCATCATCAAAGGGCGCCGACCTGTACCCACCGGGTCTCAGGCCATCATCGCGTATCGTTATCCTCTCGTCGAAGATACGCTTCCCGAGTTTTCCGACCAGAGGAGAGATGCCCTGCTCGACATAGGCTCCGCTGACAGCCAGATTCAGGGTGAGCATGATATCGGCTACAGCTCTGGGCGTGAGGATGACGGTCGTCTTGCCTGTGGCCAGATCCACATTCGTCCGCGCCCTTTTGAACTCAGCCACAGCATTCTCATACAACCTGTCGAAATCGACGTCAAGCGCCGTACCACCGGAATAGGCGCCCGCGTTGAGCATATTCGTGCCCTCGACGAGCCGGCCCTGCAGATAGAACTGATACTGAGTTCGCTCGAACTCCGCATCGACACCGTCCGAATTCAGAACTTGGATGGTCTGCATGTTTCGGGAGGTACCCGACTCCGCCTGGATATTTTTCTCGTAGTCGAGCAGGCGTGTGATGCCTGCCTCCGAGTGTTTCATCATCTCATCGATGGATAGCTCCGCAATGGCACTGTCGAAAAACCTGGAGTCGGGCAGGTCGCCTGCAACAGCGAAATCGAACTCCATGTAATCACCGCATGATGCCGTGGCGAGCGCGTCATCTACGACCCGATCGAGATCTGTGAGCTTCGTCGTTGTAGCGAAGCCCAGTTTCCCGTCCTTGACCAGCCTCAGAGCGACACCTGTCTCCTCAGTGTTGGCCAACTCCTTGAGTCGCCCGGCTTCGTAGCTCACCTCTGTCTGGAGCGAGTTAAGGTAGAAAACCTCGGCCCTGGCGGCCCCTCTACTGAGAGCTTTTTCGATGATCTTCTTCACCCTACTCACCTCCAATCACGACGTTCCGAATCCTCACGTGTGGGGAACCGTGGGTGACAGGCAGTGGGAACTGCCCCGCCTTACCACACCCTCCACCACCATCGTGCGCCGCAAGGTCGTTCGCGATAAGATCGATTTTCTCGAGAGTAGTGAAGACGTTTCCAGTGAGCGTCACGTCGCGCACCTGCTCTGCCAGTTTCCCATCGCGGATCATCCGGGCGTTGGCGGCCGTGAACGTGAACATCTCCCCATTCGTCTGCCCACCCGATGCGGAAATGCAGTAGACGCCGTAGTCGATACCGGCAATCATTTCATTGAACGTGGCTTCTCCCTGAGCGATGCACGTGTTCCTCATCCGAGGGATCGGTGGGAAGCGATAGTCGAGACATCGTGCATTCCCCGTAGGCTTCTCCCCCATCTTGCCTGCGGTCTCGCGTGAATGAAGCCTTCCTACCAGCTCGCCGTCCCGGATCAGGTAGGTCTTCTCAGTCACCACACCCTCGTCATCATAGATAAGGTGGCCTCGCAAGCCCCTGTCCAGCCCGGTATCGTAGACGTTGAGAAAACTCCCACCAAACCTGCGCCCAAGCTTCATGACCTTCTGGAGGTTCTCATCCTCGTACACGTTGTCGCCTTCAGACAAGTGCCCGAAGGCCTCATGGACAAAGACCCCGGCTAGTCGCGGGTCGAGGATCACCGTGTATTCCCCGCCCTTGATCTTGGGCGCTTCCAGCTTCCCCAACGCCACTTCACAGGCCTCATCGATCTCTGCTTCGAGCCCCTTCACAACGTTGAAGTCATCGCTCCCACCGAAACCGACGTTGTAGACCTGTGTATCGCCGTCGCGCGTCGCCACGGGTGTCACCCGCCCACCGATATCAACGCGCTCCTGATAAACAAGGCTGCCTTCGCTGTTACCGAACCAGAGCTTGTGGAAGCGATCGAAATACGTAACGATCGTGCTGGTAATGCCGTCACCGAAGCTCAGCGCCCGCTCGTTGTACGCCCGCAATATCTCGACCTTTTTCTCCAACGACACATCCCGGGGGTCGCTCTTGAGCTCAACAGGAACATCGGCCACGACCGGATCAACTTCGGCAAGCCGACTCGCTTCCTTTCCAACGGTCCTGGCCTGATCGACCGCGTACTGCGCGAACTCCTCAAGACGATCTACGCTGTTGAACGACGCGAATCCCCACCCGCCTCTGTGGAGAGCGCGCACGTTGCCACCGAAATCCAGTCTGCGGCCCAGATCCGACAGTCGCGGACCACTGAAACCTATGCGGGATTCCTCAGTCTCTTCGAAATGAACCTCAAGGTAGTCACACCTGTCGGCGAACTTCTTCATCACTTGCTCGATGCGTGGTTTCATGAGTCGCTCCTGGTCGCGTCTGCCGGCCCAACTTGCTCCTCAACGAGTTTGATCGTATGAGTCATCTCCGTTCCGTTGGCAAGCGTCTGCCCAACCGTGCAGTACTTGTCCTCGGAGAGCTTGACGGCCTTCTCGACCTTCTCCATTGAGAGGCCTTTCCCAAGCACAATGTACTGCACCTCAATCTGCGCGTAACCTGCCGGGTATCCCTTCTCTGGTGTCGCCACGACTCGCACTTCCAGACCCTCGACAGGCTGGCGCATCTTCTGGAGAATCTCCAAGGTGTCGATCCCGGTGCAACCTGCCAATCCGAGAAGTGGCAGCTCGGACGGGCGATAACCATCACCCTCTCCACCGGCTCCCACGCTTGCATCCATCTTCAGCTCACGGCCCGACCCGTCAATACCGAGGAACTTGAAGCCGCCCTTCCACATCGCCTCGACCTCGTACACGTGCCACCTCCGCCCTGGAGAATCCATGCTGAGTACACATGTGTCACTGTATGTAGCCAAGGGAACGCAGCTGCTCCTTGGTCTCTTCCGGCATTTCATCGAGAGTCGTGCTGCGCCTTGGAATGCGGATCTCCGTCTCGTAGGTCGGCACCGCTTCGACGGGAGTAGATGACAGAAACCTCTCGTTCAGCGCTTCGGTCAAGACCCGGCCGTCCATATCATCGGCTACGGGCAGCCCCAGGGCTGCGAGAATGGTCGGCACTATGTCAAGCACCGACGCGTTGGTCAGATCCCCACCCTGCACGAATGGCGGCCCGGTGAACACCACCACACCGTCCATGTCGTGCGCGCCCGAAATGTCGAGAACGCTAAGAAACTCCGAGATCCTGACCGCTCTGCCTCCGATGCCCACAAGAAGGGGATCACCGGGAGCAGCCTGCTGAAGCTCCGGAGTGACTGTCACCTCAACGTAGTCGTCTCCGGTCCCTTCATTGTCCACGTTTCTGACATAGAAGGCCGCTGCACCATCGTCCTCGACGGAGAGCGACGTGAAAACCGCTTCGAGTTCCGAGCGCACGCGCTCGTTTTCCGCGCTGTTGAGTGAGAGCGGCTGAAGGTAGAAGCTGCCGCCCAGATTCACATAGCTCACATCAGAGACAGAGAACCCAAGTGCTTCCAGAAGCACCTGTGTCCTGAACGATACCATCTGCGAACCGATCGTCTTGTTCGCCTGGAAGCCGTGATCGCTTACCAGAACCACGATGCCGTCGTCCGCCACATAGCGTTCAAGCCTCGCCAGTTGGCTGTCCGCCAGAGTGTAGATGTCCTCTATCGCCGTCCCGTATCTGTCCACTCCGTCGGCACTCATTCCAGGGAAAGCCGACGGCTCGTGGAAGCGCCAGTACTTGTGGGAGACCGAATCGGTTCCCTTGTAGATGAGCGCCAGCATCTGAACCTCGGATCTCCTCAACCGGTGGCAGGTGGCATCGGTAATGATGCGCACCAGCGCCTCCTGCTGGCGAGCGTAGACATCGAGCGGAGTAGTGTCGGGGCTTCGCTGCACGACGGCCAGCGAAACCAAGTCAGCGAGCGTTGACAGGCGGGCACCGTTCCTGGCGGCGCCGAGAGCGATTCCAATGTAGTGCGCAGCACCGCGCTCCCGGATGTCCTTGCCCTGACGCCTCAGCTTCTTGATGAACCCGAGTTCGGGCGGGATTGTTTCATTCGTCATCGCGAGAATGCCGGGGACGCAGAATCCTCCCGAGCTTGCGGCAGGCGGCCACGTCAGGTACCACTCAACAAGACCGTAGTCCCAATCGAGCTGTTTCTCGAGAACCTCCCAGATGCGCATTACCAGAACGTCGTCCGCCCGAGTGTCCGACAGCCCGCGGATGCCGTGTTTGTCAGCCATTTTCCCGGAGGCGATGGACGTGAAGATTCTGGTGGAGTAGAGCGGTTTCAGCGAGGCCAGGGTTCCTCCGGTGCCCTTTTCCAGAGCGGCCTCGATAGCAGGGAGTCGCCTGTCCTGAAGCATCGGGCCGGCAATGTCCCACGTCATTCCGTCAAGCCCAACGATGAGAAGTTTGAGTCCCGGCTCGCTCGGCCCCCTATCAGCCTTCACATGGAGACCCCAGCACACCACGATCGCGACGACAAGAAGTCCCAGTGCAGTCACGAAGAAGTGCCGTGCAAGAGAACGACGGGCTCTTCTTTGCGGGTCGCGCCGCCCAGCACCGACAGTCCCGGCGCGGGAAACCACACGCGCGATGACTGCGCGGATGCTTCCGACAAGAAGGCCAACAGCGGCGCCGATCACCGCCGGTAATGCCACAAAGACCAGAAGGGCAAGCGGGATCGTGTCGATGAGAAAGGGGTTTGCGGTCACGAAGAAGATGAGCACAATGAGTGATGCGAGAAACGCTGTCCCCATCCAGAAGAGGAGCGCATCCTTCAGGGTCGTCCCCATTCCAGTACCACCCAAAGTGACGGAGAACGCTGTGGTCGCCACTATCGCTATCCTTCCTACCAGATCGGCGCTCTGTATCCGATGCCGATGGAGGCCGACAGCACGCGCCCGTCGAGCGATTCTTCCATATTCTGTTCATCTGTTCCGAAGATCGCGTACGAGTAGTCGACAAACGCGTATTCGACACGGAGCGTGACGAAGAACTTCTTGCTTCGATAGTAGTCCATTCCGACCGATGTGAGGATTCCGTTACCGGCCAGTCGAACGTATTCTCTGTGCTGCGCGTAGGATGAATCGGTCTCCAGATTTTGACGGACGTAGCCGACGCTCAGGAACGGCTGAAAGGGGCTCTCCCGAACCATGCAGTACTTGAGACCGACGTACGCCAGATCGAGGTCCCAATCGGCATCTTCGACGGTGTGATTGGTCTGAAGGGCACGCCCTTCAAGGCAAAGCTTGTCGGCGAAGCCGAAAGACACACCCAACCCGAAACCCCAACCATTCGTGATGGCATAGTCTTCCACATAGTCATCGCCGAACGGCTCGGCGAATCTGGGAAATTCGACCCAGACCTCTGCCAGACCACTCCGCGACGAAGGCACGAAACCTTTGAGACGAGCGTGCGATGCTCCGGGCATAATGGTGAGAAGGACAAGCACGAGCGTCAGAACTGCGGCTCGCGCCGGTCGCTCGACCACATACTTCGCATTTGTGACAACCTTGACCCGCATGAGATCCAGCTCCAGGAAATCGAGAGGCAAGCGGACACCTCTTCCAGAGACGTCAGAAGAGGGTGGACGCTGAGGCCCACCCTCTGGTTGACGGACAAAGATCGCCTCTAGATAAATATATAGCGCAGGACGAAGAGAGCAGCAAGGAGATAAACCAGCCAGTGAACATCTCTTGCCCTGCCTGATAGCGCCTTGATCAGCGGGTAGCTGATGAAACCGATGGCCAGACCGTGCGCGATACTCGAGGTCAATGGCATGATGATCATCGTAAAGAACGCAGGGATGGCATCTGAGTAATCGTCCCAGTCTATCTCGGCAACGCTCTTCATCATGAGGCAACCGACCAGGATCAGCGCCGGCGCCGTAACTGGATACAGGAAGGCACCGGCAGCGGTCTCGTATCCTCCTCCGAACATCTGCGCGAGCGGGGCGAAGAAGAGAGCCATGAGGAAAAGGCCCGCGGTGAATATATTCGCAAGACCGGTACGCGCTCCTGCGCTCACACCGGCCGCGCTTTCCACGAAGCTCGTTGTGGTTGATGTCCCCAGCGCCGCACCGACCATCGTGCCTACCGAATCCGACAGCAGCGCCTGTGAAGCGCGCGGAAGTTTGCCGTCCTTCATAAACCCGGCTCGTGTTCCCACGCCTACCAGTGTGCCGACCGTATCGAACATATCAAAGAAAAGGAGAACGAATATAGGGGTGAGATACTCAAGTCGGAGTGCAGCCAACGGTCTCATCTTCATGAAGGTCGGCGAAATGTCAGGCATGGCGAAAACGCCGGAGAACCGGACCAGCCCCGTCACGATCCCGGCCGCACCGGTGGTGAGGATCCCCCAGAAGATAGCTCCTCTGACCTTGGCCGACATCAGCGCTGATGTGACCACCAGTCCGAAGAGGGCAAGAAGGGTGGGCGGACTGTGAAGGTCTCCAAGCGTCATGAGTGAGGCAGGATCAGACTGGATGATGCCGGCGTCCTTAAGACCGAGGAACGCAATGAAAAGGCCGATACCGGCAGCCGCGCCGAGCTTGAGCGCGTCCGGTATCGCATTCATGATCATCTCCCTGACTCTGACCAGAGTCAGCACCGTGAAAACAACGCCGGAGATGAACACGATGCCGAGGGCAACCTCCCAGGGCACCCCCATCTTCCCACAGATCAGAAAGCTGAAGTAGGCATTGAGTCCCATTCCCGGTGCGAGTGCAATCGGGTAGTTGGCCAGAAAGGCCATCAGCAACGAGGCCAGGGCCGCACTCACGCACGTCGCCGCCATGACAGCGCGGAAGTCCATCCCCGCTCCCCCGGCCGAGGAGAGTATCGCCGGATTAACGAATATGATGTAGGCCATAGCCATGAACGTCGTCGCACCACCGATGAATTCAGCTCTGACGGTGGTGCCGTTATCACCAAGCCTGAAGACGCGATCGAGCATTCTGGTGCCTCCCGGGTTCGACTGTCCCCGAGTCCTGCGCGGACACGGTTCGCCCGGCAGTATAGGCAACCGGATAAGAGGCACACAAGAGGAAAGCGGGCGGCCTCTCCCATGGAGACCACCCGCCGTTGGGGGGAGCGAGCCGCCCTTGCCGCCGTCTGCGTACGGCAATCCTTGCGGTGCGACTCGCGCCGGTTCACTCGCTCGAAGCGAGTGACTTCCTAGATTCCCATTCTGCCTGGAACAGCCTGCGGAGGAACCGCGCCGCCGGGCACACACATCATGCGCCCGCGACCACCCATCATCCCACCACCCGGCCTGCTACCCATTGCTCCAGGACCGCCCATGCCACCACCCGGCCTGCCACCCATCCCGAAATGGCCCATCTGCATCCCGAAGCCTTGATCAAACAGCACCTTCTGGTCATCCGTCAGGATCTTCCGGACTGCGACGTGCTGCCGGATCCTTATCTTCATCATCTCAGCGCGCTGCACTGAGATATCATCGATCATGCGCTCGAGCTTCCCAAAGTCAGGCTTGTCACCCGTCATGAGTTCGCGCATCTCCAGATGCATAACTTTGATCCGGTTGGAGATCTCAACACGCTCTTCATCAAAGCCGCTCCTGATATCCTGCATCTTCTCCTGCTGCGCTTCTGTGAACGCCGGCATCGCGCCCTGCCCCATCGCCGGACGCCCGCGCATGCCGCCACCCATGGCTCCACTCCGCATACCTCTACCCGCGGTCGCCGGCACGGCCGCCATTGTTGCCATCACCAGGGCGAGCACTATTACTATGAGGCCTTTCTTCCTGCTCATCGCCTTCCCCCTTCGGAAGTGGGAGGTCTCACCTCCCGGATTCTTCTACTCTCTGCTTGTCCTTCCGGCCGGTACCGTCAGCCGCATGATGTCTCGGAATACCGGCCGGAGGAACTCTCCCACACCCCTTCTACAGCAACCGAGGTGCCAATCGTGCCGGAACGGTATGGAGCTCCCGTGCGTGCGACATAACATCTTGCAGGACAGAGCGTTACGCGACTAACTTTTCCTGATGAAGCGTGCTCTCAGGACTTGGGAAGAACCTTGATGTGAAGAAATTACCCAGTTCGGGAGGTAGAGCGGCTGGGAGGTGCGCAGAATCTGCGCGGTCAGGATTCTATCTCGTACTCTCTGATCTTGTTCTGGAGAGTTCTGCGCGAAATGGCCAGGATCTTCGCCGCGTGAGTCCTGTTGCCCTCGGTCTGCGCCAGGGTCTTGATGATGATGTCACGCTCCATTTCGCGGATCGTCATGCCCGTCTTCTCCCCGCCCACCTCGGAGTCCAGGACCACCTGAAGCTTCGCCGGAAGCTGCTCGGGAAACACTGTCTCGCCGCGAGACAGAATTACAGCACGATGAACGGCGTTCTCCAGTTCCCGTACGTTCCCGGGCCAGCCGTAGTTCATCATGACCCGCATCGTCTTTGGTGATACTCTCTTCGGCTTCACGCCTTTCTCGGCGTGCTTCTTGAGGAAATGCTCCACGAGGAGCGGTATGTCCTCCTTGCGGTCCCGAAGCGGCGGTATGAGAATGGTCACGACATTGAGTCGGAAGTACAGGTCTTCACGGAAGCTGCCGTCGGCCACGGCCGCATCGAGATCCCGATTGGTCGCAGCCACTATGCGGACGTCGACAGTGATGTCGACCGATCCACCGACGCGCTGCAGGGAGTGATCCTGCAGGAACCGTAGCAACTTGGCCTGTAGCTCGGACGACATGTCGCCGATCTCGTCCAGGAAGATGGTCCCACCCACCGCCAGCTCGAACCGTCCCCGCTTCTGCCGGCCGGCGCCTGTGAAGGCGCCTTTCTCGTGACCAAACAGCTCGCTCTCGAGAAGACCTCCGGGGATAGCCGAACAGTTCACAGCCACAAACGGCTTGTGTTCCCGTGAGCTCGTCCGGTGTACCTCGTGCGCTATGAGCTCCTTGCCTGTCCCGCTCTCGCCGAGGATGAGAACCGT
>JAUVLP010000132.1 GCA_030600655.1 Candidatus Eiseniibacteriota bacterium | reverse complement strand
TATAACGGACATCATCTGCCCGCGCGACTACGCGGAGTTCTTCGCGGCAGAATACGATGATACCCGGATACCGGTAGATGCGGCGAAGTGGCGATACCTGGGGAACAGCTTCGACCTGGAGTTCATCTGGCTGCCGCGGTTCATCCCGGCCGCGCTCCCGCCACAGGGAAGCCCGTGGTTCAGAGAGACCGAGTTCCCCGCCGGCGTGGACGTCGAGTACCAGGCGGTATCGGAACCGGGGTTCAATCTGGAGAACGGTGAGCTCGCCGTCAAGGCAAGCATCTACACATCGGCAGTCGACCTCGCGATCTCCTGTTTCCGCACGTGGCACGATACTCCCACGGCGTATCGGGAAGTGGTGTCGCAAGGCGATTCCGTTCGGGTCAGCTTCCATCCGGAGTATGAGCGCACGACCTTCTATGGAGCGGAGCTGTCAAAGCCGTGGGGTGATGTCGTTCTCCGCGCGGAGGCAGCCTACTTCACCGGGCTCTGTTTCGAGCCCGCGGACGAGCTTTCGGAAGAGACGTTCGAGAGAGACGTGCTCAAGTGGATGGTTGGGGCGGACTGGAGTCCCGGAGGCAACTGGACCATCACTGCGCAGTTCGTCGATGGCGTCATCCTCGACTATGAGGAGGCGATCGCGGACGACGAACACACAATGCTCATCACGACAAGCGTCTCGAAGACGTTCCTCAGAGAGAGCCTCGAGCTGTCCGGAATGACGTACTTCGGCCTGAGTGACAACGACATGTACGCGCGGATGGCAGCTGACTACGAGCTTGCGGATGGATTCCATATCTCGGCCGGGGTGGATTTCCTTGGCGGGGATGGTGGGCGATTCGGCTCGTACGACGACAACGATCAGATCTGGGTGAGGGCCAAGTACAGCTTCTGAGCTACGGGAGGAAGGCCATGTCGGAACGAATAGAGAGGATCAACGCGTGGTTCAAAAGGCGCGCGAAAGGGATCATCCGCTTCCGATGGTTGATCATAATCGGGGTCATTGCCCTCAATATCCTGTCGATACCGGGTGTGATGCGTGTTGAGCAGGACAACTCGATGGAGGGATGGCTGCTCGAAGGGGACCCGCTTCGTCTCGCGCGCGACGAGTTTGAGGAAATCTTTGGCAACAACGACTACGCGCTCGTACTGGTCGAAGCCGAGGATGTCTTCTCCACTGATATGCTCGCGATGATGCGAAGGCTTGGGGATGATCTTGAAGACGAAGTCCCGTTCGCCGACAAGGTGACATCGATCGCTCACCTGGATTTCACGGAGGGCACCGAGGACGGGATCATCGTGGATGAGCTTGTTCCCGAGGAGATCCCGACGGATCCTGCTGTTCTCGCGGAGATAAGAGCGCGCGCGATGACGAAGCCGTTTCTTGTCGATCGCCTCTTCTCGCGGGACGGTACGCAGGCGGCCGTTCTTCTCCGGCTCCACAAGTACGCGGACATGAACGGGAGTGAGGCGCGAGGTGAGGTTCTGGTCGGGGCGAAGGTGAATGAGATCCTGGCCAGAGAGGAGTACCGCGATCACGGACTGCTGTCCGGGGGCATGCCCGTCTTCTCTGCCGAGAAGGAGCTCTGGTTCAAGCGAGAGGGGGCCAGGCTCTTCTCGCTCACGGTTCTAGTCATGATGATCGTGCTCGGAGTGTCGCTTCGGTCGATCAGGGCAATTTTCGCCCCCATCTTCACGGCGCTCTCCGCCATTCTGTGGGTCTTCGGCATCATGGGCTACACGGGCGTGAAGATGATTCCGATGATCGCCACGATCCCGGTCATGCTCCTGGTCGTCATCTCAGTCGGATATTCGGTTCACATCGTCTCCTTCTTCAAGCAGCACTTCCTTGCTACCGGGAATCGAAGGGAGTCGGTGGCGCATGCTCTCGAGCACACGGGCTGGCCCGTTCTCTTCACGGCATTCACAACCGTGCTGGGTTTCCTGTCGTTCACCGTGGTCGAGATCTCGGCGATTAGATGGCTGGGGTTCGCAGCCTCGGGTCTGGTGCTCGCCGCGTATCCCCTCGTCATGGCGCTGACGCCGGCCCTTCTCAGTTTTGGAAAGGACCGCGAACCGGATCCTGATTTCGCTCGCGGAGGGGGCGGGCGGATGGAAACCGGGTTGGTGAAGTTGGGTGAGTGGGTCCGAGGGCACGGATGGGTCATCATCGTCATCTTCACTGTTGTAACGATCGCGGCCGGTATCTCAATGACGGGTCTCGTTGTTGATACGGATTCACTGAAGGTGATGGGAAGGCGGGTTCCCTTCGTAGGGAAGATCTTCTACATCGCCGATCAGATCGGGTCGCTCTACGCGTACGACGTGACACTGGAGTTCCCGGAAGATGGGATGGCGAAGGACCCCGAGACGTTGCGGAAGCTGGACGCGCTGGCTCGGGAGCTCGAGGAGACGGAGATTGTGAAGAGGACGACGTCCATCACGGACATCGTCAAGGATCTGAACCAGGTACTCAATGACGGGGATCCCGCGTACTACACGATTGGCGAAAGGCGTGATCTCGTGGCGCAACAGCTGCTGCTGTATGAGATGTCGGGTGGCTCGGATCAGGAGAACTGGGTCGACTACGACTACCGTGTCTTGCGGCTGAACGTCGAACTGCGCCGGTTCTCCTCGACTCAGGTGGAAGACCAGCTGTACCATGTCCAGAAGCGTTGTGAGGAACTCTTCCCTGACGCGAAGTTCGGGTTGACCGGCATCATTGTCCAGTTTGCCCGAATGACGAACTACATGGTGAGCGGCCAGATCAAGTCGGTTCTGATAGCGCTTCTGTGTATCAGCGTCGTCATGATGGTCGCATTCGGCAATGTGCGTCTGGGGTTAATAGCGATGGTACCGAACATCGTGCCCGTGGTTCTCGCCGCCGGGATGATGGCGCGGACGGGCATCACCATCAACTTTACGACCATGATGGTGGCTCCGATCATACTCGGCATCGCGGTCGACGACACAATTCACTACATCAACCACTTCAAGCAGGCCTTCCATCGAACCGGCAGCTACGCACAAGCGAATCGCGAGACGTTCCGCTCAGTCGGCACGGCCATAACGATGACGACGGTGATAATCGTGCTCGGGTTCTCCGTATTTGCGACGTCGGTGAGCAAGTCGTACTCGCACTTCGCAGCTGTGTCCATAGTGGCCGTCCTGTCCGCGCTGTTGGCTGACTACTTCCTTACACCAACGCTGATCATGAAGACGCAGGCGCTTGGCAGGGAGAGGTAGGAGGAGATCACGATGACATCTGAAACCACGCGGGGGAATGCTCACGGCCGCGTCTGTCCGAAGTGGATGGCATACACGTTCGACAATCGATTCCGGCGCCTGTTCCACGCTCCGTCGAAGCTGCTTGGTCCGTATGTTTCGCCTGGATCAACGGTGCTGGATGTAGGCTGTGGACTCGGCTTCTTCTCGATCGGCATGGCGAAGCTCGTGGGAGAGGACGGCTTTGTCGTCGCCGCCGACATACAGGCGGAGATGCTCGGGGTGCTGGAGAAACGGGCGGAGCGCGCCGGTGTTGCCCAGCAGATAGCTACGCACCGCGCGACGCCCAACAGGATAGGTCTCGATAGGCAGTTCGATTTCGTGCTGGCGTGTTGGATGGTGCATGAGACACCCGATATGGCAGCATTCATGTCGGAGGTCCGTTCGCTCCTGAAGCCCGGTGCGCGGTTCCTCGTGATGGAGCCACGGACGCACGTGTCGGGAACGGATTTCGAGGAGACGATCACGTGCGCAACACTGGCGGGGCTGAGGCTGATTGAGAGGCCGCATATCAGTCTGAGTCGCTCTGCGGTGTTCGAACGACCGCAGGATTAGAGGAACGGGAGTGGATCGCGGAAGCCGTCGAGCTTGTCGCCGAACGCTTCCGATGTGGCGAACGCACACGGCGCCCCGGGGGGCTCCTCACTCCTTACATCAGACACCGCGCGGGATGAAGGGGTTTCATCTGAAATGAAGCCTCTGAGATGTGGTACGATGAGGGTCAGTGAATCTCCGGGGAGAGCCTGAATGAGACCTGATAAGCGGTGGTTGTGGGGCATTGTGGGGGCGGTCGTGTGCTGCGTGCTCGCGGCCGTCGCGCTCCACTTGGTGAGAGCCGGTTCCAGCGGGAGCGTCGATGCGGACGATTCGAGCGAAGCCCTTGAAGTCATCGCCGAGTGGGAGAAGCCACACGGTCGCTGGCACGTCGATGACTGGAGAGAGATCCCGTTCGATGAACAGATGAACCTCACGTCTGAGCAGAAAGCTGAGATCGAGCGACTGAGGTCGATCGGGTACCTGTCCGGATCGCAGCCGGTGCCGCTGCTCTCGGGAGTTACGGTTTACGACAGGTCGCGCGCGCAGGACGGGCTCAACTTCTACACCACAGGCGAAGCGCCTGGTGCGGTGCTCATGGATATGGAGGGCAATGTTCTCCACAAGTGGGCGTACAGCTACATGAGCGCATGGAAGCAGAGCTCGCGTCCCGAGCTGCGGGCTTCGGCCAAGGGTTCGGGTTTCTGGCGGCGCGCCCATCTTTTCGAAAACGGAGATGTCCTGGCGGTATTCGACGGACTCGCAATCATCAAAGTCGACAAGGACTCCAAGCTTATCTGGGCGAATCTCGGTGGGTTCCATCATGACTTCGATGTCATGGATGATGGGACCATCCATGTGTTGACCCGCGAGGCGCACATCGTGCCCCGGTACAATCCCGATCGCGCCATCCTTGAGGACTACATTGCTGTTTTGAACTCTGAAGGCGAGGAACTCAGACGTGTCTCGATACTCGATGCGCTCGAGAACACTGAGTATACGTGGGCACTGGAGCTTGCCGGTGAGTCCGGGGATATCTTCCACACGAACACGGTCGAGGTGCTCGATGGAAGAC
>JAUVLP010000141.1 GCA_030600655.1 Candidatus Eiseniibacteriota bacterium | reverse complement strand
TCGACTGATGGCTGAGAAGTGTGACCTTCCGTTCCATCTTGGGATTACCGAGGCAGGGACGGTGCTGACTGGCTCAGTGCGTTCATCAGTCGGGCTGGGCGTGCTCTTGGCCGAAGGCATCGGCGACACCATCCGCGTGTCGCTCGCCGGTCCCGTCGAAGAAGAAGTACGAGTCGGCCGCGAGATTCTCAAGTCGCTCGGCTTGAGGCACGGCGGCGTGACTGTGATTGCCTGTCCTACCTGTGGCCGATGCCAGATCGACGTGCAAGCGATTGCCGAAGAGGTGGAGCGGAAGACCGCTCACATTCGGAAGAGCCTAGTCGTGGCAGTGATGGGCTGCGCCGTGAACGGGCCGGGGGAGGCGCGGGAGGCGGATGTGGGAATTGCAGGGGGTGGGGAGGAGGTTCTGCTCTTTGCCGAGGGTGAGATCCTGGCTACAACCACGGCGGTCAGCGCACTCACGGAACTCCTAGCTCGCATAGCAGGCCTAGTCTAAGCCCCGTTCTCATCCTCATGATTCGCGCCTTCCGGTTCGAATCCCGTTCGGGACGCCAGCAAGCGAAGGCCCGCAGTGCGGGCCGTTCGTGTTGTACCCAGATGGATGCTTGGAACCCGTCGGGCTCGTTCACCCTGCGCGCTGGACAGCGCGTCCCCACAATATAGGCCGCAGCGTGCACCTTGGATTCCAGTGGCCCCTATGGTAAGCTCAGGCATATCTACTCTATTGTGACACATCCATAACGGGTTCCGGGCGGTATGTGCCACGGAGCCATTCGCTTCTGTGGTACTCGCTGGCTCTGGCGGCACTTCGCTCTGCGCTGTCGCGCACCAATCGAGCAGTTAGTCACGCGGGTCTGCGATGAGCAGTCACGCACATCGAAGGAGCCACTGCCGATGAAGCTGCGATTCCTGTTCTTCGCGCTCTCTGCAATCACTTTGGTGTCCATCCCAGCTGATCTGCTCGGTAAGCCACGAGACTTGGATCAACCGACGCCATCTTGCGAGAACCCCGTCGTCACCGAGCACGCACGCGGTGACACGCTCTTCGCGGAGGGGGCGTGCGATGAAGGTCGCGATCTCTCGGACGAGCGATCATGTCAGGCTTGGGTCCAGAAGACAGGGTGGACCTACGGGACCGTCCACACCTTCTATGCGAACCAGTATGTCCAGATACCCGAGATCACTTGGGGTGCGAGCGACTGCAACGACGATGGGATTCCGTGGTGCAAGGGGTCCGTGCTTGGCCTCGGCGGTGTGCCGCTCCCTGACTCAGACCTCGACTGGCTATGGACCGGTTCATCCCGGGCGACCTTGAGCCCTCCTGATGAGAAGTCCCTGTCTCTCTGGACCTACGATCTCGAGGTCGGTTCGGAGTACTCCTTCTTAGTTAGCTCGAATACGAGTAGAGGCTCCTACTCGCTGCCCGGCGGACCAGTAGGCATAACCATCCGGAGCGCCTGTGGTCCCATAAGAATCGTAGCGTTTCCACTGGAACTACTGCAAGTGGAGAAGATCGGCGGGACAGGCAGGGTGGTGGACCTGGGTTGGGCTCCTCCAGATTCGGCGGGATGCAGCGTTGATCACTTCGCGATCCTGAGGTCGGAGAACGCCATTGCCGACACGAATTACCTGGAAGCGTGTGTCGTGGAGGCCGCCCTCCCCGGAACGTCGACGACGTTCGTCGACACCACTAACCTCGGGCATCTGGGTTCTTACTATGCTGTAGCTGGGTTCAACGCTGCTGGGCGCTTCGTGGCTCTCTCAAGCAGCGAGCAGGCAACACCACAGCCAGGGGCATTCTCGCTCATTGCTCCGAGTGACGAATCGGTTCTCGAAGGCCAGCCCATCGAACTCAGATGGCAGAGCGTGTACGCTAAGCAATTCTATGACTTGGTGGTCTCGGAAGATCCAAGTTTCTCGAATCCGACGGTGTTTACAGGCCTTCAGGACACGATGTACATGCTTGGCGAGCCACTCACCGATCACGCGCATTACTACTGGCGTGTCTGCGCATACGAAGCGATCTTCCCAGATACGGTGTGGTCAAGGGAGACGGCGTGGCGCTTCGGTGTCAACACGGCTAACGTCCCGCCTGATACGTTCAGTTTGCTCTCACCCGCGCCCGGCGAATCCGTCGATGCCCTCAGGCCGAAGCTAACCTGGACCCCAGCGTCTGATCCAGGTGACTACGTTCTCTACACGCTGGAACTTGCCTACGATGCGGCGTTTGATAGCGTTGACGTGTACGACGGTTTGACTCACCCGTACTTCTACCCTCCCTCGGATCTTCCGCGCGATACGCTGTACTGGAGGGTCACAGGGTACGACAGCCACGGCGATTCCGTGTCAAACTCCGGCGGCGTTCGGGAATTCACTGTGGCTGTGGGTGGGCCCCCATTCCGATTCGTCAAGATCGCGCCTCAGAGGAGGCCCATATCGGTGAGTGATGGACTGACGATTGCCGAAGAGGGGGTGCAGCCGACTTTCGAGTGGCACCCGTCTTATGACCCGGACGGTGGATCTGTCACCTACGAGATCTGGGTAGACACGAACGCAGCGATGGAGACCGCAGAGGTCTATGGCGGAATCGCCGACACGACCTGGACGTACCCTGGGTCCCTGGCTGAGAATCACGAGTACTTCTGGGATGTGTACGCCATTGACACAACTGGCGAGAGATCGAAGAGCTACGGGCGAGTCTGGGCGTTTGATGTCAACGAGACCCATGAGCCCCCCGATACGTTCGAAGCCATCTCGCCAGCGGGGCTCCACCTGGACGTAGACGTGATTCCATTCCTATGGGACGAGCCGACGGATCCGGATCCGAATGACGTCCTCAGCTGCGACCTGTGGTTGAGTCCTGACAGCACATTCGTCTGCAAGTGGAAGTTTGAATACCTGCCCTATGGGACGGACTGGACATATCACCACACGTACGACTGGCTCTGGGTTCCCACGTTCTTCGGTGGGTACGATGGCCAGTCTTGGTGGTGCGGGAATCCCGATTCGCTCGGTTATGACGATCAATGGCTTCAGGCTCTGCGCTCGGGCTACGTAGACCTGAGTGCTTGCTCGGGTCCGGTAACCCTCTCCTTCAAGCACTCATACGAGACGGAGGGTCCGAACTGGGACGGCGGTGCGGTCAGGATCTCAGCGGACAACTGGGGCACATGGGATGTTCTCACCCCCTCCGTTGGTACCTATGATGCAGACAGCCTGTACGCATTTACGTTCCACTGCAACTGGAGTGTACCTGGCTACTGCGGATCGAGCGGTGGCTGGGTGGATGCCGAGTTCGATCTGTCGCCATACTGCGGCCAGGTAGTGCAGGTTGACTTCGTATTCGCTTCCGATGAGTTCGTACATGGTTTCGAGGGATGGCACATTGATGACGTGGTGATTGTGGCCGATGGAGATACCCTTCTGAGTGATGATGGTGGAGAGAGCTCAGTCATGCTTGAGTGCGTACCTTTGATAATGATGAGAGGTCAGCCTTACTACTGGAAGCTGAAGGCCAACGATCTGAACAGCCCGGAGCATGCCACTACTGATTGGGCCTTCTCACAAGTCCAGACCTTCCAGCTGTCGCCGTATCAGGCGGTGTCCGGCGTCGCGCGCCTGCAAGGGCAGGGAGACCATTCGGGGATCAAGGTGACGCTGATGCCTCGGTCACCACTGGCGGTTGCGGACAGCACGTACACGGGCTCAAACGGCGCATATGCTCTGACGCAGGCGAGTCCCGGGACCTATGCTGTGCGACTGAGTCACATGGGGTACGAAGACGTCGAACTCCCCGAGTTCTCCTTCTTCTCGGACGACGTCATGCTGGAGGAGACGACGCTAGTGGCCGGGCACGTTCCGCCGGCCGATCTCGTCGCCCATACCTGGGATGGTCTAGTCACTCTGACGTGGGCTACACCGGACTGGCGAAGCGAAGCCCCACTGACAGCAATACGTCTCTTCCGCTCGCAGCACTCTGGTGGTGCGTACGAGCTTCTGGCAGCGATGGCCCCCGATGCCGTGGCCTATGCCGACACCGCGGTAGCCAATGACAGCACCTACTACTACGTAGCGTCGGCAATCTACCATGGGATGTATGAGTCCCCCTACTCCGGCGAGGGTGCTGCAACTCCGCACTACTCGGGCCCCGTGTGCCATGTGTCCCCCGATGGCAGCGACGTGCTCGGCGACGGGACTTCCGGGAACCCCTATGAGACCATCCAGCAGGGCATCCGGACTGTGCGCGATGCTGATACAGTTCTCGTGAATCCCGGCAACTACGCAGAGCGGATCGACTTCATCGGACGCGACATTGTGGTGGGGAGTCTTCTCCTGAGCACTGGCGACAGCACCTATGTCCGCCAGACCATTGTGGACGGTGGAGGCGAGGGCAGCGTCGTGACGATCGCGAGCGGAGAGGACAGCACGGCGATGCTCGTCGGTTTCACGATCGCGGGTGGCAACGCCGATTCCGGGGGGGGAGTCTATGTGGAAGGAGCGAGCCCCCGAATCGACCGCTGCCACATCGAATTCAACTCCGCCGACATTGGAGGTGGCGTCTACGCCGCAGCAGGAGCATCCCCAAGCTTGGTGAGTTGCGTCCTCTCACT
>JAUVLP010000211.1 GCA_030600655.1 Candidatus Eiseniibacteriota bacterium | reverse complement strand
CGTCGTACGAGGAAGCCCGCGAGTTATACGATCAGTATGGCAGCAGTGTCCTCGGAACGCTGATCGACGCCCGGTTCCCCCGCGAGGGAAAAGAGGACGCGAGCGCGGGCAGCGATCTCATCCGCTGGGTACTGAAAGACACGCCGGACATGCCCATCCTGATGACATCGAGGGAAGCGGAGAACTCATCCGTCGCCGATCAGCTTGGCATAGCCTTCATCAACAAGGGCTCACCGACACTGCTGCACGAGGTGCGCCAGTTCCTGAAGGACTGTCTCGGATTTGGGGACTTCCTCTTCAAGATGCCCAACGGCGAGGTAGTCGCAAGGGCTGGCAATCTCCGGAGTCTCCTGGGTGCACTCGAGTCTGTGCCTGATGAGTCCATCATCTATCATGCTTGCAGGAACGATTTCTCCATGTGGCTCATGGCGAGAACGGAGTTTGAACTCGCCAAGGCGCTGAGGCCGAGACGACCAAATGAGTTCAAGAACACCAGCGAGCTGAGGGCCTATCTGCTGAAGTCTCTCAGGGATTACAGAAACCGCACCCGCGCCGGACTGGTTGAAGAGTTCTTCAGCGATACGTTCGAGGCGGACGGTGTCTTTACGAGAATCGGCACAGGTTCGCTTGGCGGTAAGGGACGAGGTCTTGCCTTTATGAACTCCCTCATAGGCGAGTACAGGATCGAGCACCGCTTTCCGGGCGTCCGCATCCAGGTACCGCCCACGACCGTCATCGCCACGGACGTCTTTGACCGATTCATGCACGAAAACGATCTGGAGCTTCTTGCTCTGAGTGACGCAGACGACGCGACCATTGGAGAGGCCTTCCTGCAGGCGAGCCTCCCTGATGAGATCGTGAAGGAGATCCGGACGTTCATCGAACGCGTGGAATACCCGCTCGCCGTGCGCTCGTCGAGTCTTCTCGAGGATTCGTCGTACCAGCCGTTCGCAGGCATCTACCAGACATACATGCTTCCTAACAACGACCCCGATCTCGAGCGCAGGCTGAAGGAACTATGCTGCGCCATTAGATTGGTCTATGCATCCACGTACTGCGCCAACTCGAAGGGCTACATAAGCTCCACGCCGAACAGACTGGAAGACGAGAAGATGGCTGTAGTGGTTCAGCAGGTGACTGGACGCACACACGGGAACTACCTCTATCCCGACGCGGCGGGCGTCGCACGTTCCTATGATTACTACCCAGTCAAGGAGCTTGAACCAGAGGATGGCGTGGCTTCGGCTGTGCTCGGTATGGGACGCATGGTCACAGACGGAGGGCGTTGTGTTCGTTTCTCCCCGGCTGCGCCCGGGAAGCTCTTCCAGTTTTCATCCACGGAGGCCTATCTCGCGAACTCTCAGAGGGAGTTCTACGCACTCGACCTCAAGGCGCCTGCCCCGGTAACAACACCGGATGCGGGACCCGACTCGAATCTTGCTCTCTTGGATATGGCTACCGCGATGGAGCACGACACACTCGCACCAGTGGGCTCAGTCTACTCCGCGGAGAACGACCGCATCTACGACGGTGTTCACAGACCCGGCGTGAAAATGGTCACGATGGCAGGATTTCTGTCGGGTGACCGTTTGCCTCTGCCGGACATCCTGAGGTTTCTTCTTGATGTGGGGCGTGCGGGACTCTCGACACATATCGAGATCGAGTTCGCTGTCATCCTGCGCGAGTCCAGGGAAGAACCGCACGAGTTCGCGTTCCTCCAGATACGCCCGCTGGTCTTCGATGTCGCGGTGGAGGATCTCGAGTTGTCGGAGATAGATGCCGACGATACCATCTGCCTTTCGGAAAGAACGCTTGGACACGGTTCGATCGCCGGCATCCGCGACATTGTGGTCGTTAAGCCGGACGCATTCGACCGGTCGAAGACCGCGGAGATCGCCATCGAGATCGGCGTCATCAACGCAGCTCTCAAGAAGGAGGCGCGCCCCTATCTCCTCATCGGCCCGGGCCGCTGGGGAAGCGCCGATCACTGGCTGGGGATCCCCGTGCGCTGGGCGCAGATGTGCGGTGTACGATGCATCATTGAGGATGAGCTGGTGGGCACCACAATCGAGCCGTCGCAGGGAACCCATTTCTTCCAGAACATCACGTCGTTCGGGATCGGCTACTTTACGATGCGTTCGGCAGGAATGTTCGCGAAACTCGATCACGACTGGCTCGCGTCTCAGAAGCCTGACTCTGAGAGCGAGTACGTGAGCCACATCCGGCTGCCCTCGGAACTCGAGATCCTGATCAACAGCAGGACCGGACTCGGGGCCATCATGAAGCCGGGCAGAAGCGTGGTGGAATCGGAGGAGTAGGAGGTCCTCGCAGACGCCCTCAACGATACATCGCCTTGATCATACCCCAGCTTGTGGGCTCCACGGGGGTCGTGCCCTCGTTCAGGAAGAGGAGGTTCTCGCCGAAGCCTATGGCGAGGATCATGTCGGGATCTCCATCAGCATCAACATCAAACAGCTCTATTCCCCACGCGCCCTCGATTCTGAGTTCTATCCCGACCAGCATGTCTGGATTCTCTGCGAAATCAAACGCTTGCGGCGTCCCCACATTCTCGAAACACTCCGGCCAAGTGTCCCGTGTGACACGAATGACATCGAAGTCACCGTCCTGGTCCACATCGCCAAGTCCCATTGTTGGAGCGGGACCGTACGCGACTGTCACGCCATCTACCCACCCCTCATAGGCGAAA
>JAUVLP010000031.1 GCA_030600655.1 Candidatus Eiseniibacteriota bacterium | reverse complement strand
AGATCACCGCTTGCCCCGACCGAACCTTTCTGACAAACGAACGGGGTCACGCCCTTGTTGAGCATCGCTACAAGCGTGAGAGTGATGTCCGGACGGCAGCCGGATCTTCCGTTACAGTGCACGTTGATCCGTCCGGCCATTGCACCACGCACGTACTCGAGTGGTGCGGGGTCACCGATACCTGCCGCATGATTGTAGATGAGATACTTCTGGAACTCCCCGACCTGCTCGTCGGTCAGCACGACCTCGGAGAATTCACCTATGCCCGTATTAACCCCATACATGATCTCGTGCGCCTGTATCTTCTCCTCCAGCATCGCGCGGCAGACCTTGATCCTCTCGAGCGCATCCGGATGGATCTCAACTTTCTCCCCATGCCGCGCGATCGCCACAAGTTTGTCAACAGTGAGTGTGTTCCCATCCAGTACGATCGACATTCTTCTCCCCCCGTGGATTCCATTCCCTTCGTCTGCCTGCCGGGCTCACCCCGCCGGACAGCACAATGCTTCGCGAGCCCCTTTGGGACTCGAAAGGTATTCACAATGCTGCGATTGTCTCAGAGTGTGACGGGCCCCGACAAGCTGAATCTGAAAGCAGGTAATCGAGCATCGCAAGACCACGATCCTCGAACGGAAGAATCTCTTTGGCACCCAGCAAGGTCCGAGCAGAAGGACATCATGAATCTCATGCCGGGATCAGTTCCTGGCAACCAGCCCGTCTCTGATCAGCTGGTCGGCCACCTCTCGCGCCACCGACTGGGCAAAGCCGGCTCTCCCGACCGATGGATCCCCGGCTGTTCTCGCAACAGCGAGCCACACCACTTCTCCGCTGGCCCTGTCAATCAGCTCCGCGGAGAAGTCGGCCCACGCATCCACATCCACGTGACCTGGGGTCCATTTGGAGTACGTGTGCACACGGCCCGTGTACGGGTTGACGCGGCGGACCCTGCGAAGACGATCCGGCGTGCGGCGTCTTGTCGCACCGCTATCTGTCATCTCCACGGTTAGGACGGCGTCGATCCCCTTCTTGTTGAGTTCTCGCTGCCGCTGACCATACGTATAGTCCTTCCCAGCGAAGAAGATCGAGTACTGAGGCGCCGCATCGACTCCCCGATCAACCAGTTCCTCAACGAGATAGTCCTCCGCACCGTGCGCGGTCAGGGCGTCCTCGACATCGATCCAGACGAGTATTTTCTCGTACGGCTGCCCCGTGTAGTCGGGCGACGTCTGTGACCGGATCTCCGTTGAAGCACAACCAGCCATCATGATAGTGAGTGCAAGGAGAACTGCGATCATCGCGATCGCACCTCGGATCGTCATTCCTCTCATGGCTCTGTCCCTCCTCCAGTAGCGTGGACCACCCGAGACCTGTCGATGTCTGTGACCTGTCGATGTCTGTTCGTAAGCGCCGTGAACCCCGGACCTGCCGCTTCCGGTTTGCGAGCGTCCACGAGGGCGAACTACTCCCCTATGATCTTGACGAGAACGCGTTTCCTCCGACCACCGTCGAACTCACCGTAGAAGATCTGCTCCCACGGCCCAAAGTCCAGCAAGCCTTTGGTGACGGCCACAACCACCTCTCGCCCCATCACCTGACGCTTGAGGTGCGCATCGCCATTGTCCTCTCCGGTTCTATTGTGCTTGTATGCGCTCCTGGGCTCATGCGGAGCAAGTCCCTCCAGCCAGCGTTCGTAGTCCTGATGAAGTCCCGACTCATCATCGTTGATGAATACGGATGCTGTGATGTGCATCGCATTGACCAACACGAGTCCCTCTGATACCCCGGATTCCGCAAGCGTCTCCTCCACTTGAGGCGTGATATTGATGAACGCCCGACGGCCCGGCACATTGAACCAGAGCTCTTTCCTGTAGCTTTTCATCTTCATCTCCCGGTACAGCCGGGGCCACTTCTTCTACTCAGAACCCTTCATGAACTGAACGCGCTCGTAGCTCGCCGGATCCGCACTCGCCTCCTTGCTCATCTTCCCGCGAAGATCGGCAACAGATGCATAGCCGTGAGAATCCATCCAGTTTCCGAGTTCCTCCAGCATGACTCCGGCATGGTCGATCCCGTTCCTGTAGAAAACTGAACAGACCTGCACGGCCGCGGCGCCGGCCAGCAGCTGCTTCACGACAGCCGTGCCATCGTGGATTCCAGTCGTAGCCGCAACATCGCATTCGAGCTGTCCCGCAAGGATGGATACCCATCTGAGCGTGGGGTACATCTCTTCGGGACTGCTGAGATGACCTGTGCGAACCAGCTCCATCTTCTCAAGATCGAAATCGAAGCGCATGAAGCGATTGAACAACACGATCGCGTCGGCTCCGACCTCCGACAGTATTGCTGCCGTATGGGCCAGCCCGGAGAAGAACGAGCCTATCTTGATAGCCACAGGGATAGACACGAGTTCCTTCACGGACCTGACAGCATCAATGCAGATCCGTTCATTCGCACGTCCGTCGCTCTCCGGATCCGATGGAAACACAAAGGCATTGAGCTCGAGCGCATCAGCGCCTGCAATCTCTACCCGCTTCGCGAAGTCCAGCCAGCCGGTAGCGGAGACACAGTGGATGCTGGCTATCACCGGAATGGACACAGCCTTCTTCGCATCGGACACGAGCGAGATGTAGCGTCCGACGGCGTTCTCCCTGCCGTAGGTCCTGACATAGTCGGCGGCCTCTGAGTGCGTGTGCGGCGTCTGCCCCGACGCCACCACGCCATCAACCTCAGCGGTGATTTCCTCCTCGAATATCGACTTGAGCACCACTGCCCCCACCCCGGCCTTCTCGCACGCAATGACACCTTCCACAGAGTTCGTCAGACCGGAGCTCCCGACGACCAGCGGGTTCTTGAGCTTGAGTCCCATGTACGTTGTAGCAAGATCTGCCATCTTACTTCCCTCCTACTCGCCGGCGGCGCGCACGTATTCGATGAGAGTGCTCCCCAAGAACGTATTGTCGTGGATCCCACCCAGCTGAGCGCTGCCGGGTCCGTACGCAAGGAGTGGAACCATGCTCGCCGAGTGGCCGCCGGTCGTGAACCCCGTCTGTGACACGCGGTGCTCGGCCACCGAACCGCCAAGAACTGCGTAGCCACCCGTCTCATGATCGGATGTAACAACAACGAGTGTTTGCCCGTCCAGCTCGGCGAAGTCCATGCCGACTCCGACAGCAGCATCAAAGTCGAGCGTCTCAGCTATGATCCAGTCCGAGTTGTTCTCGTGCCCGGCCCAGTCTATCTGAGAACCCTCAACCATGAGGAAAAACCCATCCTCATTCCTCGTTAGAATATCCAGGGCTCCCTGTGTGAGGCGTGCGAGGCTTGGAGAACGCTCATATTCGACCGGCGGATGAGTACGGTAGAAAAACCCGGCGACGCGATCTTCATCCGAGCGTTCTGCACCGAAGAGCTCGTCGAACTCCTCCTCCGTGCGCACGATCGTCATTCCGCCTTCCATCTCATAGAGGAGGTTCCGCTCGTCCGCCCTGAGACTGCCCGAGGCGGATGCCGGCAGAAAATACCCCAGACCACCTCCGAACAGGACGTCGACACCGCCGGCCGCGATATGCTCCGCGATCAGTGCATCGTCGTCTCTGCACGGAACATGAGCAACAAAGACGGCCGGTGTCGCGTGCGTGATCGAACAGGTCACCACAAGACCCGTGGCCATTCCGTTCTCCTCGGCGTACTCGAGAACCGTTTTCAGTGGCTCTCCAGTTGGAGAGACGGAGATGGCACCGTTGACAGTCGGCTCTCCCGTGGCTATAGCGGTCCCGCCTGCCGCGGAATCGGTGACAAACGACCCTACTGCATGAGTCGATAGAAACCCACCTGTGCCAAGCCGCTCCATGTTCAGGAAGTCGCTCTCGACCCTGGCGGCCGTAACGTGAGAAACCCCCATGCCGTCGCCTATGAACAGGATTATGTTGTGTGGATCGGTCGTTGGCGCATGGATCGAGGCGCACCCGACCAGAGTAAGGATGGGCAGGAGCGCAGCAACACCAAGCTGTCCATGTACACTGCTTGATCTTCTCACGGTCTCTCCCTCATGCACGAGTTCGAAGAACCGAGCGCTAGTCCCCGTTCGCTCGACAGAGATCCACGGCTTCATCCTGCATGAGCGCCCAGAACGTGTAGACGCCGAGCGCCGTCCCCATCGGGATATCCACGAGACCCAGCGCGCCGACCACGATCGTCAGAATACGCGCCCATTCCTTCCTCTTGAGAAGCCCGATGCCTCCGATGATCCCTGGAATGGAGAGCCCTACGAAGAAAACGGCCAGGCACGTGCCAACGATTACCAGAATCCGCGCCGCCTGTGGATCTCCCGCGAGGCAACCTATCGTGGATAGCAGAGCGAAGAGAACAAGCCCCGCGAGCAGTGCCAGTGAGTGGTAGACGATGTGCAGAATGGCTACAAGCGTGAGGTGCTTGTCGGCTTTGTGCGATTGTGTCACAACTTCCCCCATTCATGGGTGAGCTCGGACTGGTCTGGATCTCGTACAGTTGGATAACCTACGCCCTCTGAGTCTCCAGCCCTATCTCTAGTGATCATCGACTGAGTGATCGCATGCCTGATCAGGATTGTCGACGAGCGTTCCCAGCAGATACTGCTCGGCGGCTTTCTCCGCTTCGACCTCGTTTGTCACAAAGACCTCTATGTTGGCTGCCGCGAGATCGTCGTATATGCGTCGTCCCATACCGCGTGCGACAACAACCTGACAATCAGACAAGGCGCTCAGGATCGGGCCATGCCGATTGTCCGCCTGTGATTCTCCCTCGACTCCCTTCACATGGCTGGTGAATGTGTTCGGTCGGTACTCACTGCTCGTGATCTTGCCGTCCTCGGCCGCCACGATCACGAATCCCCTCGTCCTTCCGAAATGCGAGGCGATCGTCTTTCCGTCGTCTGACGCGATGGCTATCTTCATCTTGACCTCTGCTCCCACTCCAAGGTTTGGTGTATGAATCACACCGGTGCCGGAGAGCCTCCCAATGCACAACACGGTCCTCACCGGCTATCACAAATCAGTACAGTCAGTCGATATACCCAAGCGACCTGAGTGTCTCCTTCACAGCCTCGAGGTCCTCCGGCGTCAGTTCGTCCGTCACCGGCAGGTCCGCGAGGGGATGCTTCACCCTGCCCCAGGACACACGCTCCCAAACCCGCTCATGGTAGTAATAGAGAACCACGCGGATACCATGGAAGATAACCGTGATAATGGCCATCTCTTTCCAGTTTTTCGTGATGGTAAATGTGATGAGTCCAAGAAGCACAACCCCGACGACTCGCCAAGTGATCGATTTCATCCACGAACGTTTCGCTGTATCCACTGGTATCTCCCGATGAGACTCTGCCTCTGCTGAAGATCATCAACTACGATTGTAGACATTCCTCACCATCTGTCAACTACCCCGCTTGAGTTCGACATCACCGAGGCTGCGCTTGGGTACATGATGTACACCCTCGTCGGGTCGCACGAGAGGATGTATCTGAGAGGCTGCAAGTTTGCCGCAGACGCGGACAGTCTGGTGAGATCGCCGGCTGGGCGTCCCCGCACGCTATGTGTCCGGTCTCTCTTCCTCCGCAGGTCGCTTCGCGGCAATTGTTCCAAGGCTCAGGACGTGTATCGTCACTCCGAGGGCGACCGCGAAAAGGAGTGCTCGAAACAGTCGGCCATCGACTACGGCGAGAGCGGAATACCCGATAGTTCCCCAGAGCAGTGCGAGCGTGACAATCTTGGTCATCCTGGTGGTTGCTCTGTGCTCTCTGTAGTTTCTGATGTACGTGCCGAACCATCTGTGATTCGTGAGCCACTCGTAGAGCGCATCTGAACTGCGGATGAAGCAAGCGGCCGCCAGCAGCAGGAAGGGCGTGGTAGGCAAAAGAGGCAGGAAGATACCGGCAACACCCAATCCAACCGCAAGAATACCAGCGGACATCAGGAGCAGCTTGCGCAGACTGAAGCCGGTCATAGCACTGGAGATATGGTCTCTCCCTCTTCTTTGTGCCGGTGCGTAAGGAAACTGTAGGCAGCTATCCCGACAACGCAGACCACAACAGAGACAATGATTGCAAGCGTATATGCTTGGGTCATATCAAAAAGCCTGCCCCCAATTGCGGGGCCTGAAAGCCCGGCCAGTCCGTAGGCGAGGAATACGTAGGGATAGATCAACCCCAGGTTCTCTACCCCGTAGATATGGGACACCTCTCTTGCGTATAGTACGAAATTGGATCCAAACCCTATGCCTATTGCAAGAGCGACTATCAGGAAAAGCATGCCGTGCCAGCTCACTACCAGCAGAGCCAGCGTGGCTGCCGACAAGAATGACAGAGCCAGAACAATGGATGTTTTCCCTTCCATTCTATCGGATATGTAACCCCACAGGACCCTTCCAACCATGTTGCCCAACGCCAGAAGACTTATGCCCAGAGTTGCTCGACTCTCGGCGACGCCGAAGGACAACCCTATCGGCTTGAGATTTCCAACCACCATGAGTCCCGCGAATGTCCCTGCGAACATCCCGAGGAACAGACCCAGCAAACGTCTGTCTCTCACCAGGTCCCGGACGCTTCTTCCCGGCACTTCCTTGCTGCCTTCCCTCTCCACTATTGCTGGTAGGAAGCAGAGACTGATCAGGATTATCAGACCGTAGAGCAAACCTACTCGGCGGAATATGTCCAGCACATCCACATTGTTCTCAAGAAGGATCCCGGCAATCCTGGAAAGCAGAATGGCACCGCCGCCAAAACCCGCCACAGACAGACCGACAACAATCCCCTTCTTCTCCGGGAACCGTTTCACAGGACTAACCAGTGCAGAGAGATAGCAGAAGCCTATGCCGGCCCCGGACAGAATACCGATCCCGGCAAGAATGAAGGCGAAGCTCCCATGCGAAAGAGAAGCCGTCAGATAGCCGGCAACAAACAGGATCACTCCGACGAATGTGGTTAGTCTGGCACCGTGTTTCTTTTCCATCTTGCCGGCGAGTATCATGGCGATCGCAAAGACAGCGATGGTGAACCCGAAGACAATCTGTGTCTGTGCCGTTGTGAGATCGTAGTCGGCCCTTAGAGGCGGGACGAATATGCTCCACGCATAGACACCACCAACACAGAGCATTATGACTACGGACGCGACCAGTGTGAGATACTTCTTCATCATTCCAGCCTCAGCAGAGGGTAGCGGCCAGCACGCTCTTGAAAAACTTTGCTAGAATGAGACATGTTGCAACGGCTACCGCAGATGTCGCCAGCGGTGATGAATCCGAGCGTCGCGCGCAATCCCCTGGTTGAACTCCTCAACTGAAGCCTGGCGGAAACCGGCGTTCGGACTCCCGGCTCGCGCGCGCTCCAGATTGTTCTCGTTCACCCAGTTGGGAATAGGGGTGACACCGGAATACTCCGAGATGGGTTTCGTGTAGATCCAGCCATCACAAAAATCCGCCAGCTTGAATTCGTCGTATCCGTGGCTGTATACGGCATCCTCGGCGCCGAGCTCCCCGAACGAACCTTCATCAAGGTCGAACCCCACCCGGCACGGATCCTCTGCAAGCATCAGGGCGTCAATGACACCATCTGCAGGATGACACATGCGTGAATTGTACCCTTGCAGCCCGTTCCATGGAGCGTGCAGGAAAACGGTCACTGCGCGCTTGCCAAGCGCGGCGAATACGTAATTGCCGCAACGCAGACTGTGGTCGAAGTGGCTGAACTCGCCCTCAATCACTATGGGCTGACGGTACTCTGTGAAAGCGTGGTGGATGCCGCAATGAACCAGCACCCTCTCACCTGAGCGGACCGCATCGAGAATCACGCCCGCCCAGTGTTCTTCGCCACCGCCACGCCACACTTGTCGCATAACTTTCCCATCGTCCCGGTCCGCCTCGGACGTAACCAAGCTCCAGTCGGGGGAATCGTTGATCCCGAGAATCCTGAATTTCGCGGCTCCTTCAGGCAATCCATGGTTCAGCATCCATGCAGACCGGTAGATGTCCACATACTCACGATAACCCCACCAGACGAATTGCCGAAAGACGATCTCCCGCGCCAGATCCTCGTCCCACTCCGATGCGCAGAGCAACGAATCGATCAGAGACTGGTCTTCCCTGCGACCGAATTCTGTGGCCAAGGTGCGCACACCTGCTTCGTAAAGTGGCTCAATCAGAGACTGCACGAGAAGAACGTCGTGCTTCACGCGGTGCTGCTCACCGAGGAAGACCACATCGTGATCTGAGAAGAGACCGACAATGTAGTCCTCCGGCGTATCCCCTTCGACTTCAAGCCATGCAGACAGCTTCGACTGGACCGCAGGGTCGATGGCCGGTGGATCCGCCGGCCCGGAGCTGCCGTTTGAGCAGGCAGAGAGAACGAGAAGACCACTGAACACCAAGCACGTCGCCACTCTCACACCGGGACTCGCCGTAATCCAAGTTTGCCTACCCATGCATCCCTCCACTGGGCATTCGCCCTGACGAGCTGTTCTCAGCCAAGCCGCCGTAGCATCCCCGAGCCAATCGCCCCCGGATGCACGTACTAGGCTGCACCGAGTTCTGCTGTGCAGTGCGGGCATCGCACAGCCTTCAGGATCACGTGCAGATTCGCGAAGTCGACGCCACCGAGCAACAGCCCAATCGGCGGCATGATCACATCAGCCACGAAGGACTTCACGATTGTCGCGAACGCTCCACCAATAACGATACCGACAGCCATATCGATCACGTTCCCACGCATCGCAAACTCTTTGAACACTGGCATCTTCTTTCTTCCCAGAATCTCCGTTGCGTTGCCTTGCACGTCGCGAGCTACTTCTCAGACTCGCCGAGCGATCCACATTCGTCTCGCCTGCTGGCTCTCTCCTGAACCAGCAGCACGGCACCTAGTCCTCCAGAGGAGCGAAAATCTGCTCCGTCTGCGCGGTAGCCTCGCTCATCATCTCGGTCACGAGTCCACCAAACATCTTGCTCATCAACGCAGTGTTCATCCGCGACAGTATCACGTCACCGTTGCTCGTTTCATAGACGGCCACACGACAAGGCATAAGGGATGAGACCAGGCGGGCATCATCTTCGGCCAGTATCGTTGCAGCAAGATCAGGCCTGCACAACTCGATAACTGCAACCGGGCGCACATCGAATCCGTGCTTGGCGACAGACCTGTCGAGGCGCATCACGTTGGGCACGATCCAGTCCTGCGCTGCGGCGTTGTCCTGGACGGCCTGTACCGTGTCATCGAACCCCAATTTGCTGTGGCTCTCTATGATCATCATGCCGGGGGCCATCTTCCACACCACGACGCCGGTGAGCAGTATTCCCACGACGAATCCAACCAGAGCACCCATCAGTGTCCTGTTTCTCATGATCACACCATCCTCATGTATCGCTGGAGTATCGATCCCGTTTCCCTAATGTGCTGTGACAATCTGACCCGCAACCTAGGGGAATTCAACCTTCGCGCATCAAGCACACGCGTCAGTCAGGTGTCCTCGCCGGACACCGGAGAGCCCAGTCGTGGGGGCCAGAATAGCGGTCGCCAAGATCATGCCTGCCATAGCCAGGAACAACCCCTGCAACCGTCCCCCATACCCTGCATGGATGCGATGTAGCATCGTAGCCCTCCATCTAGACAGGTCTGCACCACGATAGACACGCTACGCGTGAGCATGTCGGCGAAACTATCAGGATTGCCATCATCGATCAATTGGGATGTTGCGATACTTTGGCCCGCACCAGGCAATACTTGGTGAGCACAGCGCCAACGGCCAAGGCTACCCACAGAAATCCGTACAGCAGCACGGAAGCCATCGGTTCGTCAGCCCCAGGAGTGTTCTGAACCAGAAGGATGAATATGTTGTGCACATAGTGAAACACTATTGCAGGCAGGAGAGAACCCGTCTTAAGAACCAGGTAGGCAAGAAGAAGTCCGATGAAGAAAATGCTCACGACGTCAACGGCCCCCGCGAGAGTCGCGTCCATAATGTTGAAGTGGACCAGTGCAAAAACGGCGGTCATCCACAAGACGGCCTTGCGCGGCGAATAGAACCTCATCAGGATCGCCAGCATGATCCCACGGAAGAATACTTCTTCCCAGATGCCGCGCGTGAGCCCCTTCACCCAGCGCAAAGGGGGAACGAAACTCCAATCCAGAACAAAGTGTTTCGTCATAAGCGATGCGAGCAGGATGCTGGAAAGCGTCAGACCCGCCATCAGCACTCCGAGCAGGACATTTCGCCAGAGAGGTGTCATGGGCAGCAGGCGAATGTCCGTGCAGTACTCCCGAAACGGCTTCCGCCCGTTCGGAAGCCCGAGAAGGCGGGGCGTGACGTACAGAGCCCAAACGCCCGCGGCAACAAAGTACATCAAGGGAGGAGCGAAGCTCCCAGGCAAACGCTCCAGGAAAGCGAGCAACAGATACGGAACAACCGTAACGACAAGCGCCGCCCTTCGGTTGTTCGCCAACCATGACCCTTGCTTCTGTTGCCTCTCATTCGTCACTGGATTTCTCCTCCGCCCGGTCTAGTCGTACGATTTCCGAGTCGCCTCGTCCGCCAGCGTCGGCTCGAGAATCGACTTCCATGACTTCGCCTTCCATGTCCCCAGTGTCGTATGCATTTTGAGGTACTTCTCAGGGATGGGATGTGTTCCGATGACGACCTTCACATCATGGCGAGCCTCAAGAAGAGCTTTGAACGTGCGAATGTTGGGACACGGGGGATACCCGACGACGAGACCGGTCGCAAGGTGTATCACCTCAACCCCGTTCTTGACCATCTCATCCCCCGCATACTCGACGTTGCCACCGGGACACCCATCGCATGTCGTGTACCCAACCAACTCAACGTCCCTGTCCGCGTAGACGCTGAATGCACCTTCCCTGTTCTTCAGTGCCCTGAAACACTTGCCGCCGGCACAACGACGGTACCGGTCGCAAATGATGATCCCTATCTTGATTCTGTTCGGCATGGTCGTCCTTTCAATCAATCACTGCGGCCAGGTTGCCGGGGATCCGAGGAGCCCCCTTATGCCCGCTGCCAACCTTGGCGCGGTCAGATTCGCCACCAGGACGAGAATCCAGATCCGGCCCCTGGCAACATTGTAGTCCGCAAACAGCTTCTCCCACGGATTCCCGAATACATAGTGCCCGGCAAGAAACTCGAAGCCCACGGTCATCGCAACCCAGAGGACTCCTACCTGCAGAGCATCCCGGCTCGTGCGCGGTCCGATCCAACCGATTGTAGCCCAGGCAACAATAAGAATTATGAGGCACAGCGATATCGTGCTGAAGATGTGGCCACCATGTTCACCGATCCGGGGCGAGACCACGGAGTTCCGGAACACACCGTTGGCGATGGCAAGCATCATCAGCATGAACCAGACCGCAGCAGCCTTGAGCAACATGTTCACCTCCACATCGGAACCGGGCTCATCCGGCGATTCTCTCTCTTACAATTCCCGTCCTTGTTTCCCCACCCGCATGCACAACAGCCGGGCGCGTCTCATCAGCTTGGCGTACTCCTCCGGCTTCACGTCGGCGAAATCGTCGACCGGAACTGGTTCCACCAGCCGCTCAAGACAGAAGCCGGCGCGTATGATCGAGTCTATCATGTGCGAAAAGGGACGTCGATAGCACGGCACCACGATCGGGGCACCGAACCCGCGCCACGTATACTCACGCAGCTCGGTCGAGAAGTAATCACCCGTATCGTTGAGTGTGTACTCCGAGCACGGATGACCGACCGAAAAGACCACGCACCCGGATTCCGCTAGAATACGATGGAACTCACTGAAGAGCGCAACCCAGTCACGGATGTAACCCAGAGTGCCCGAACTCACGATCACATCGAACGATGAGTCTGCCAGGAAGGGCATTGGTTGCTCAAGGTCGGCCTGGTGCAGGACGGCTGCGTCACCCACGCGCTCCCGGGCAAGCCTTATCATATTGGCACTGGCATCGACCCCTACAACAACCGCTTCGTGAGCCAGAAGCCAGTCCATCATCACACCCGGACCGCAGCCCGCATCCAGGATGCGTCGACCGGACACATCAGGAAGCAGACGCAGTATGGCAGGACGCTCGTAGTACACGCTGCGCGGGTTCTTCTCGATCTCTGCGGCATAGGCTTCTGCCATCGAATCGTACACATCCAGAGCAACCGGCCGTGACCGACGTTGATTCACTGTACATCCTCTCTCATGCAGATAACCTTTCAAGGAAACAGTCTACTTCCCTGCCGTGCGAGTCGCGCACCTTGCACTTCGAACACCAATCAAGCATCATGCGCTTCCACTCGTCCTTCTCCGGGCCGTCCGGCATGGCGCGGTGGAAACCCGGCCAATCAAACTCCCAGCAGGATAGCCGACCGGCAAATGCCGGGCATTTCGCTCCAACGGAATCGGTTCCCCTGAACGGGCACTCCTTCTTGATGTCCCAGCAACTCTTCATGTCTTGCTCCCGGCCCACAGTCGCTCTCCAGCTGTCCGCCACATCATTGAACTCAGCACCAGCGCGTTTCGAGAGCGGCGTTGTCACTCTGCCTTTTCACGTAGCCCCGAGCCGACCACCAGACCTCACCGGACAACCCAACGGTCACGACTACAACCAATAGATCGCGCATCAGTGAAAAGAGCAGAGTTAGCTCTCCTGTCCAGGCTTCCACACCTCCCAGACTCGTCCCACCAAATCCGGCCCGGGCGTTAGCGTCTTCTTGCCTGGTTGCCAGCCGGATGGCGTTGCTTCCCCGGTTCTGCGAACGTGCTGGAAGGCTTTGATCTGACGGATCGTCTCTCCCACATCACGGCCGACAGGAGGCGTCAACACCTCCATCGCCTGTATCACTCCGTCAGGGTCGATCAGGAAGCGGCCTCGTATGTTAACACCAGCGGCCTCGTCATAGACCCCATAGACGCGACCCACACGCCCACCTCCGTCGGACAGCATGGGAAAGGAAATTCCGCCCTCGACCATCTTCGACAGCTCCGACTCGTTCCAGATCTTGTGGATGAATCTGCTGTCGGTACTCATTGACAGAACCTGCACACCAAGTTCCAGCAGCTCACCGTGGTTGGCGGCAACTGCCGCCAGCTCGGTCGGTCAGACGAAGGTGAAGTCACCTGGATAGAAGCACAGCACAACCCACTTTCCCCGGTAGTCAGACAATTTGAAATTTCTGAAGCCGGTCCCCGCGATGTAGCCGGAGACCTCAAAGTCGGGTGCCTCACCTCCAACACGAGCCAGAGCCGGCATGACAGTTCTTGAGGACATAGTTTCCCTCTGAGAACTCATCTCCTGCCCGATAGGTCCAGCCGCTGCCTGAACGCATGAATCCTTTTCCTTCGCCATCTTACACCTCCCTGCTGGTCACTTGGTCATTTATACCAAGCCCGCATCCCGCTCAGAACAAGCGGCGAACGCCGGACTGGCAGAGTGTCCTACCGCCAGTGTATCATACGGTCGTGTCCCTCCCCTGCACCGTCAACCTCGAAGAACACGAAACCGTTACCCTGTTGAACGTCGCTGTCTCGAACCTCGAAGAGTATCCGGATATCGACCCGGATTCGAATCTCAGCACGCGGCGGAACGACGATGTCCGGAATCGATGGATCCACCACAAAGGCCTCCGCACGAGAAGATACTGTCCCTCGCTTCTTGCCAAACCCAGACGAGAGCTCAAGCCTGGTGTCCTCTGATGCAGTCGTGAATCGGCCTTCCTCATACCGGACTCCCGAGAAGCTCCGCTCCAAGTCGCTCACGTTAAGATAGATGAGATCAACGAGGCCCCAGTCGGCGTCCTCTCGCCAGTCTCCCACTGGCTCTACACGAATGGGGAGGTCCCGAAGCAGCTCCTCAATGTGGTCGCGGTCGCTCACTGTGACGATAAAGAGCGTCTCAAGCTCCAGTCCGGCGTCTACGCGGCGGAGAAAGAAGATGCGTTCGCCCAATTGCAGGGCATACTTCGGACCGCATTCCCAGTAACCGCTCCACTCAACCGTCAGTACGTCGCCTCCCTGAGCCTCGCCCCAGATGACATCTGTGACGTCGATCGTCACGATGCAGTGGCTACGGCCATCAATCCAGTCGATCTCTCGCATCATCCCAGTAACCACAATGTCATATTCCCGGATGACTGTCTCGAGCGGCGGAGGGTTCAGGTACGCATTCACCCCCGTCGACACCAGCAACACAGCCACCGTCAGACATGCAATCCCGTGTCGCATGCTATCCCTTTCTGTTTCCTACAGCTGCTGCGGTCAGAGCCACCAGGTACACTATGTCAGCCGCCAGCCCAACCACGGCGCCAACGGCGAATGATGCTCCGACAGGAATAAAGAACCAGGGCATAAACAGCTGCACAAAGCCGAAGGCAGTAGCCGGGAGTAGCCATAGGATGGATCCTGACACGAACGCCAACACCACTTCACAGACGAGCGCAGTCGCCCGCCAGCCGGTGCTGCGAGGAAGCCGCCTCAGGCCAAGTACCAGCACGGGCCAGAAATAGACGAAAGCGAGTAATGCCGCGGAACTCGGGGCCTCGCGGACGAGCTGCCACGGGTAGTAGTAGTCCGACACGCCTCCGCTGCCCCGCAGAGCGTAGAGCGGAAGAAGCGCCGACCCAGCGAGTACCAGGGCCGCGACCAACTTCACGCGACCGCTGAACAAGAATCGAGTCATCTTCTATCCTCCTTGTGAGGACAGCCCAACGATCGAGCATCATCTGCACGCACCAGTTAGTTCACAGGGCGCCCCGCAGCTCCACGCGTTTCATTCATGGGCCTCTCGCAATCGCGGGTCGTCCAGCCGCAGACGGTACATTACCTGGTTGTAGTTGTAGCGTGGGGTTCTCTCCGTCGCACCGCTGAAGGAATCTGTGTAGGTCCCCTCCACATAGATCTCGCGGCCGCCGTCCTTGTTGAAGAACGCGTGCGTGGCGACGTTGTAGAAATTGTACTGGTCGTGGTGGATGATCTTCACGGCCGTACCGTACGGGCCTTCCGGCTCTCTTGCCTCAGCGTAATAGACATCGCCGGTATCTTCCAGCAGGAGAATCCAGCGTTCCCGGTATTCATTCCAGACAACGCAGGACGGACGCTTGGCGTTCGAAGGCAGCTGAATGGCGCGCGTTTCCCACTGGCTTGAATCCTGAATCGCGTCCCAATCGTTGGGCACCCGCAACCAGGGATAGAGATACCAGTAACCGTCATGGAGAAAGGGATGGGAGGAAATGTGATGATCGCGGCAAGGCATCTGCACCCACGGATGGAATACCCCCATAGAGTCATCGAACAGCGCCAGGCCGCACTCGTCGGGGAACTGCAGACCGGCCTGCCGTGTGTAGGTGGCTATGAGCCGCTCCTCGCCTTCCGGGTCGACCATCGGGATAAGACCTTCGATCCACACCAGGCCCTTGCCTTGAAGCGGCAGCATCTGACTTGCACGCCCATCCGAGTCAGTGAAGTAGCTGTAGTTCACCGCCACCGCGGGGTCATCGCCAAGATCGCTGGTAGCTGCTGAGACACTGAAGTTCCAGTACGCCGGTCCTATGGTGTCGCCCCAGATCCAGAAGATCTTACCTCTGTAGACCGCGGCGGAGACCGTGTCCTGACCAAGCACCAAGGCGTTCATCATCGGCTCTTCCATCGCCGCCGGAAGACCGGCAATCACGCTGTCACGATAGATGCCTTCCCCTGTGAGACGATAGAGTCGTTCAGCAATCATCGTGCGGCGGACGTACAGCTCCCGTACTCCACCGGGATCGATCCTCACATGGGTGCCTCGCCCAAAGAGCGTTTCCTCCGAATACTCATAGCCATGGCCACGAATGGTGATGAACACTTCGCGCCCAACGAACGACGGTTCGTCGAGTGCGGCGACGCCGGCGCTATCGGTCCAGTATTTCACCTCGTTCGGAAGCTTCAGTTCGATTAACGGCACACCACGGCCTGTGTCTTCATCGATCACGCGAATCACGCAGTACTCTGACGCCAGGCCATCGGCGCAAGACCAGAGCAAGACCGCCACGTTGATCACGGCCATGACTAGCGATGCAAATTTCACAACCCGCTCCGTCTCGTTGATTGGACCGACCCTGGGGGGGCAGGATGATCCTCGTCGGTTTCTTGCCGAACTTCCGTGCTCAGCAGCGAGCATCAAGGTACAGGACACGCCGTGCGCGTCTGCTGCGAGAAGTCACGGTCGGTACGACGACTTCAGCTGTCCCCACGATGACCTGTTCACAGTCGTTGCGCATGGCCCGCACCCGGCGCCCAATGCTCCCATCTGGACTTCCCAGATATTGCCTGCGGGAAGGCACGGGGAGTCCGCGCACAGCGAGTAGTCGCCTGCGCCGAAACCGCACATTAGAGGATCCGTGAATATGTTCTCCGCATGAGAACCGCACAGACTGTCACTCGAACTGCAAGCGAAGACGCAGTCTTGGGTGAACACCGGTACCGAACTGGACACGCATGTGACTGCGCCTCCACCATCGTTGAACGCCACGATGCACTGCTCCAGTTGTGGTGCTGAGTACCGCTTGCAGTAGATGGTTCCAGTTCCGGCGGTCGCGTTGCCGACCAGCGTGCACTGTGTCAGCGAAGGGGCAGCCTGATAGCAGTAGAGAGCTCCTCCGTGATTCGTCGACGCATTGCCGGAGAGCGTGCATTTGGTAAAGCTCGGGCTTGAACTGTCACATGCCACACCACCCCCGCAGGCGGCAGTGTTCCTGCGGATCAGGCACTCCTCCAGACTGATGCTCGTCCCATCAAACGCAGCAATGCCGCCACCGAGATCGCCCGCGGTGTTACCTTCAATCAGACAATCAGTCATCAGACCAGCAGTCCCCCCAGAAAATCTCAAGCCTCCTCCATCTAAAAGAGACTGGTTGTCAAGCACGACCGTAGAGGTTATGCGGGCCGACGTCACACCGCATATGTCAGCACCACCACCACCTTCGATAGCGACGTTGCCGGACAGGTGAGTGGAGTCGATCGAGAGCTCCGCGGCATCCTCGATGAAGAGACCGGCGCCGAGACCGGCCCGATTCGATGAAAACTCCGAGTCTGTGATCGAGGCCGATCCACCGAAGAAAGCCCCTCCCCCACGATAACCGGCCGCGTTCCCGTACAGCCGGCAATCATGAATCCGGACGAAGGAACCGCTCTCCGAATACAGACCACCTCCACTTACTTGAATCGTCTCGCACGAGCGGATGATGCAGTTATCAAGCGTGACATCCGAGCCTGATAGGCAACGGACTCCAGCACCCTCCACAAAGGGACTGAATCCGTTGGCAATTGTGATTCCGTTGATCACAGTGGTCTCAGGCCCGGCTTGGCAGATGAGCACGGGTCCATGCTTGGCCGCGTCGATTGTTACGCACTCGGGCAGGCCCGTCTCACTCACGAGGAAAACACCTGAAGGCACATTGATCTGATATTCGTTGTATGACCCGCACGAGATGCGAACAGTGTCGCCCGAGACCGCAACCGTGAGTCCGGCCTGAATGGTAGGCTGGTCCTGGGGAACCCATACCGTCACGCACTGCGCGATCGATGACGCAGTCAGAAGGACGAGAATTGATGCCACTATCAGCTTCATGTCAAATCCTCCGCCAGTGCAGCGCAGCGGCTGGCTCGATGGCCGCACGATCCTTGTATCACTGTACAACATTCCTTGCTGAGACTGCCTGCGCTGGTAAGGAAGCTCTCCTAACGAACCCTCGTCAAGTCTGCTTGGAACAGGATCCCCTCACCCCCTACGAACAGCACATCAGCGAACCCGGTTCCACGAGCGACCTCGAAAAATCCGAAGCGCTTGTGCAAAGCAATACTGACACGGTTCTGCACATTTGTGAAGTAGTAGGCAGACGGGCTTCTTTCCGCGATCCACCGCAGGCGCTCCGCAGTCAGCTTTGACCCAACTCCTCGTCGTCGGAATCGCGGATCAACGACAACACCAGTGAGATACCATCCTTCCGGTAGCGCGCCCGCGTCAGCCCCGGGTTCCCCGGTGAGACGCCGCACCTTCCCGAATCCCATGATGTCACCGCCCATCTCGGCCACCAGGACAAGCGGACTGTGACCGATCCTATCGTCCTCTATCACGCGTTTGAATGCTGCGCTGTGTGTCTGCGCATCGCCGCCCTCTCGCTCAGCCGAAATGCAACCAAGCGCGTTGACATCCTGCATCCGGGCCGGCCGTATCATGAGCCGGCCGGGTAGACCCGGCGCGCCTGGGACACGATCAGCTTCATCGAACTCCTCGAACAAGCCTGCGTTCTCCCGGTCCATCATACTCCCTTTGAACTGCTGCGGAGAGCACCCTGACACCCATGCACCAGCTGTAAGCATCAATGCCGGCGCGATGAGTGCGAGCGCAGCCTGACTGGGGCTTTACTCGCCCTCTCACTCCTCATCCTTGCAGACGAAGATCTTCGCCTTCCTGCGACGGCCATGTCCCACCCCGCCACCGAGACTTATCATGGCCCCGAGCAGGAAACCGAGGTCGTAGAGTGCCCCAACGTTGTTCGGCTCGTACATCCTTACGGAATCGGAGAAGAGTCCGATCACGAAGGTGATGATACATATCAGCCCGTGCCACAGGCCGTTCCAGAAACCGGCGGCCGCCGACTCGAACCTTGCCGTACCGGCCGCACACCCCGCGCATGCCAGGAGCAGTAGCACCGCTGGAAGCGCCAGCACCCTCAAGCGTCGGATCTTCACGCGACTCCTCCTCTCGATTCACGCTTCTCGCACGGGAGGCCGGAACATCAGATCACGACCCCCATTCGAACCTCAATCGTGGTGGCACTATTTCACGAGTAGCATCTTCTTTGTTTCTACAAACTGCAAGTGTCAAGGTCAGCGCACACACTTCATGGACTCTGGCAGCACGAAGTGGTACCCTCTTGGCAACCCGCTCATCCGCTAAGGTGAACGCTTCTGCGAACAGCGTGGGCATAGCTGGCGAGCGAACATCGCCCGCGAATGAACCGTCATGTAGTCCTCGATAGATATCCACTCATCATCTACGTGAATGCGCTTGCACTGCGGACAGATCGTGAACAACATCTCTAAACTACTAACCGTCCGGATGAGCCGGTGTGTGGTCATCACCACTGCGACGGCTAGAACCAGCACGATCACATTCTCCATTAAGCTCTCTGCCAGGTTAATCGGAGTCGCCGGAGCTCCAAATATAAGATGGGGCATATCAAGAATCTCGTCCACCCACAAGAATACGAGGATCGCCGCGAAGCCAAGCATCTCGAGCATCACGATTCTGCCCGCAAAACTTCCCCTGGTCATACCACCCTCCTCTCAGTGTTGCCCGACAACTTCGTATCACCTACCCGCGTTGGGGTTGGCGCGATGAGTGCGGCGCTGAGAATCGCTCCTGTACCCGAGCGCATCCGCGGCCTCATGCATTCGCTCTTCAAGCAGCCGTACGCGCTCCTCGATGTCCGCGAGCCCTTCACCGTTCCCTATGCTCCGCCCACCCGGCAATGCTGAGATAGCCTGACGGCGCACGAACCGGACATACCCCAGAGCCAACGTGATCACGAGTGCAACAGTCATGACGACGAACCGGGCGACAGACGTGTTGGTGGCAATGATCCAACCGACACCGTAGACCATCGTGAAGACGCCGCCAAGCAACACGCCATTGCTGATCACCGGCAGTTGATCGGCGCGCAAGAGAGACACGGCCATGGCGAGCGTTGCGAACACAATGAGAATGATGCTAGTGCTTCGGCCCCATGCTGCTCGAACCACCTGCGCGGCGTCTCTCAGCTCACTTCGCTCATTGTGGAGTTCCTGGATCCTATCCCGATCCGCAGTCGTCAGCTCACTTGGGGGGAGTGAGTTCCTGATCGCCTGTTCCTGGTCGTTGAGGTTCTGGATTTGGAGATCGAACTCTGTCTGGGGCGAGGGGTGGAACGTATATACACCAACTCCAATGAACGCAGTCACCATCAGGCCCAGGAAAAAGGAGAAGATCGTACGTAGCCCACCGCTCCGTTCCACGTTTGTCATGGTGCCCCTCCTGGGTTCGATCATAATGGTCCGTAGGCAATGTGCCTCTTGACATGAGCCGTCTTGAGTTGGAATCCTATCCTTCCACGCCCCGCACTGTCTTCAAGCGCGAGCGCCAAGCTCGTCGGCTGCATGCATTAATCAGACTGCGTGTCGTTTCCCTTCAAGAGCGCTTCCACGAGCTGCGAGCGCGAGAATGCGCGTGCGGGCGCCGGACTAGCTCTGACTGTCTCGTCCGCAGAGACTATCCCAAGACTCCTGGGGACGGCCCTGGAGCCGACATGGAACATATCGCCATCACGAAGCTGCCACTTGCCCTGCCAGTCTCCGATGAGCCTGTAGTCTGTCACTGCGTCGCCTTGCAGGAACAGCAATACACGATCCCCATCGTGAAACACTGGCCAGCCCGCCCAGCCCGAGCCCCCCCGCTTATTCCTCAGCTCGAAAGCAGCTTCGCTCATGCTTCCCTTGTGCACAACCAGGTCTGTCAGGCGAACCGAACAGGCGGTTCTCCCGGAACCAAGCCAGTCCTCCCATGACGATTCGACGTTGCCCTCGACGACCAAATCCGCAATGCGCACCATCGATTCAAGCCCTCGTGCTGCTGCGCAGGAATCCACGAGTGCAAACACGGAGGCCTTCGGAATCTCCTCAACGACACCCCACAAGCCTAGGATCTCGGAATCGCGGAGCACCAGGGACGCGGGAGATCCCAGGAGGTCTCCTTGGGAGTCCCGATCCAAATACATCAGGCACTCATCACCGACAGCGAAGGGTGCGTAGTCCGGCCTACCTCTGAATGGTTCTGCCAGATCATCCAAGAGGCGCACGCTCAGACAACCTGCAGCGTCTGCTTTCCAGGATTGCGCCACCTCAATCGTGATCAGCGTGTGAGTGTCGCCATCAGTGTTCAGAACTCTGACTGGTGTGAGTTCGGACACGGTTCCGCGAATCACAAGATACGCACCGCACACGCCCGAGAGAACCTGGTGCCGCGCTGCGGAGGGGCTACCTGCGACTGGCGATCCATGGATCACGACAGTCTGCCCACCTGTTTCAATCCTTCGCGTGAAGGGATCCCTATTGCAGATATCCCGCGCTCTCGAGCCAACCGAGAGAAACATCAACACACCAAGAGCAGCAATCGTCAGATGGCTCCGTCGAAGCATTGTTCACTCTCCATTTTTCTACTCAGCTCCGCCCGAACTCGGTCAGGACGAACGCGCACTCGTGCTCTCCCCATATCTCAGTATGAAGAAAACACCCAGAAGCAGGAACACCAAACCAACGTAGTCTCCCTCCGCCGCCTGACATCTGTATATCAGGCGCGGGTGCCGGCGGCCGCGGCTGCATGCGCTAATCAGATGACTACCTGTACATAGCTTTGATGGCACCCCAGCTCTTCGATTCCACGGTCGAATAGCACGGGCACCCAACCCCATACACTCCCATGTCGCCGCCATCATGGGCGGACCCAACACAGGGCGAACATTCCTGCAGCTCGTAGTCCATCCCACCACAGAAAAGAGCATCGGCACTGATGTTTTCGAAGA
>JAUVLP010000129.1 GCA_030600655.1 Candidatus Eiseniibacteriota bacterium | reverse complement strand
GGTCATTGCAAGGATGTCGCCGTGCTCTCGCTCAGAGAAGCCGTAGAGACCCGCGAAGGCACCATACTTACCCAGCACGTTCTTGTCCCAGGTAGAGCGTACGGCGTCTCCCATGAGACGAACTGCATCCTGCCCGGCGTCAATGTCGACGCCGGCCTCGGCGTAGGTGTTTCGCTTCGATGTCGGATTCGGCGGCTTCATCTGGCCTCCAACTCGAGTTGCAGCTTCTCGCAGGGATTGTAACCCACAGTACGCCTCAACCACTATCACTCTTTGTCGCGGCTGAGCCCGAACCTGTCGATCTTCTTCAGAAGCCCCTGCCTGCTGAGGCCCAGAGCTTCAGCAGTCCTGGACTTGTTCCAGCGGTTCTCTTCGAGCACCTGCATGATCACGCGCTTCTCAACGTCCGCGACCATGTTCTTCAGCGACAGGCGAGTACCAGGCTTCGGCGGATGTATGGCCACCTGAACCGACCTGATTCGATCCGACAGGCGCTCAGCCGTGATCGTGGCGCCGACATCCGACAGGGCAACTGCCCGCTGGATCTCGTTCTCGAGCTCGCGCACGTTGCCAGGCCAGTCGTAGTTCACGAGGAGATCCATTGCACGGTCCGAGAAGCCCCTCTTGGGCTCGCCTTCAGCTTCACAGCACCTGTTGAGGAAGTGCTGAGCCAGCAGGGGAACATCGTCGCGTCTGTCCCTGAGAGGCGGCATCTCAACCCCAACAACGTTCAGGCGGTAGAACAGATCCTCCCGGAAGCGACCGGCCTTCACTTCCTCTCTCAACCGCTTGTTCGTTGCCGCGATGATCCTGACGTCCACGTCGATGTGATCAGTCGCACCCACACGCCTGATCTCTCCCTCCTGCAGGACGCGAAGCAACTTGACCTGCAGCGACGGAGGCATGTCAGCGATCTCGTCCAGAAAGAACGTGCCGCCGTCGGCCGCCTCGAACAGTCCCTGCTTGTCCCGCTGCGCCCCAGTGAACGCCCCGCGCACGTGCCCGAAGAGCTCGCTCTCGAGCAGCTGCTCGGGAAGCGCGGCGCAGTTCTGCGCGACGAACCGTTCGTCCTTCCTGGGACCGTTCAGATGCACCGCCCTCGCAACGAGCTCCTTCCCCGTACCGCTCTCCCCCTCAATGAGAACGGTCACCGAACTGCGTGCGACTTTCTCAAGCGTCGCGAACAGCTGCTGCATGCTCAGGCTCTGCCCCACGATGTTGGCAAACTTGTGCCGTGCGTCAACAACCCACCTGAGCGATTCAACCTCGGAAGTGAGCTTCGATCTGAGCTGTGCGTTCTCGATGAGAACCGCTGCCTGAACGGCGAGCGCTCTCAGAAAGCGAACATCCTCCTCTGAGAACTCGCCGTCCCGTGTCCTGAAGTCGAGGTAGAGGGCCCCGACCATTCGCTCTCCCGACCACATGGGAACAAGCGCCAGGCTCCGAACCCCGCTGGATTTAGGAAGAGGTGCAAGGATTGGCACAGCAGTGTCAGGACCGGCCAGAAGAACATCAACATCCCGCTCATGCAACTCCGAAAGCGCGGAGGAGACCAAGGTCAGAGTGTCACCTTCTCTCGCTTTGGATTCACACAGCGAGGACAACGCAAGAATCGGGTCCTGTCCGGAAGTCAGCAGAACAACAGCGACAGTATCAGCCGGCACAGCCGCTGCCGCGATATCGGCAAGGTCCTTCACGAGCACATCCACGGACGGAGCGGACGACAGAGAGTGGCTTGACGCGTAGAGCGCGGTCAGGCGCTCGCGCTCGTCAGGGAGCTTCCCGGGACCTGGGGTGATCTGGCCCGTCGCTGCGGCGAGTTCCTCCTGAACTCGTCGCGCATCGCGTCTCGCTCCCAGCTGCCGGAAACCATTGTGGGCCTCGGTGAGTCGCTCGATGGCCGCGTCACGCAGACCCGCCCCCAGGAGAACCCTGCCAAGAACCTGAAGGGTCTGATTGAGTTCATAGCGAGCACCGAGCGCGCGAAGTCGCTCGACCCCATCCTCAAGCAGGCGGATGGACTCATCGGAGTCACCGGCGTCGGCTGCAAGTTCACCGAGCACTCTCAGGCAATCGGCGGCTTCCAGTCGAGCCCCCATCTCCTCGGCTGCGCTCCGGGCGGCAGCCACCAAGACTTCGGCCTCATCGCGATGCCCCAGGGCAATGAGACTCTCCGCCTTGCGGCGGTGCAGTTCGGGACGGTCGTCCACGCATCCCACCTGCTCCATCAGTTCCTCTGATCGGGCGAATAGCTCAAGCGCCGCATAGTCGCTACCGCGGATGTGCTCGAGTTCGCCAAGATCGCTCAGAACAGATGCTACTCCCCAATCATCTCCGGCCAATTCGGCGTGTGCTATGGCCTCCTTGAACGCGCCCGCGGCAGCCGCGAGCGCCCCTCTGCGCATCAGCAGCTGGGCGTAGTTCCCGAAGTTCAGCCCCAGTGAATACTCACAAGCCAGTTCGTGTGCCAATGCGGATGATTGCTCGAGGTAGTCGTCGGCCCCTGACCATTCCCCAAGAAACATGTGGACTCGCCCGAGATTTCCCAGCGTTGTGGCTAGTGCCCTCTCATGATCGGTGCTCCTCTGGATCTCCGCTGCATCGAGATACCATTCCTTCGAGACCTCCCACTCACAGAGAGCGCTGAGAGAATTCGCCTTGGCACAATACCCCAAGAGGATCAGGTCGGTGTCTGCCGAGCGCTCGGACGCCGCACGACACAGTTCGGAAAACCGCGCCATTTCAGCGAACTTCCCCGACATCTGGTGGATCATGCAGAGACCGTAGTAGGTCTTCACGAGAAGAGCGGGATCCGCACGCTGTTCCGCCTCAGGAAGCACCTCCTTGAGGATCTGCGATGCTTGGACCAAGTCCCCACTCAGCACGTGCGCCTTGGCGAGCAACGTCGTGAACTCAGGAGGCACGGGCTGCTCCACGCAATCGCAGGAGCTGGCAAGCGCGATGCCAAGCTCACACGCGCGAGCACAGCACGCAGTACGACCCAGCCGCCAGTAGTCTTGAGCGATGCGCAGCAAGATCTCCACGGAACCCGCATCTGCGTCCAGAGCGTCAATCGCCAGCGTCTCTAGCATGTGGAGATAATGCACTGATTCATCCGCCCTACCGTCGCGTGTCAGGCTGGCGACTGCGGTGAGCGCGCATCCTGCTGCGGCTCTCGGATTGCGACCTCGGAATAGATGCCAAGCAAGAACCCGGTTCCTTCGGGCATCGCTCGGGTGGGCATCTGCCATCCGCTGCCAAATCTCAGCGACCCTCTCGTGTAGTTGCCTCCGATCTGGAGCCGGGATGCCCTCGCGAATCATCTCTCGTAGCAACTCGTGGTTGAAGACCTGTTCGTCGCCCCGATTGCTGGGACGCAGGATCCCACATCGCACGAGGGTGCGTGTCAGGTCGTCAATCGCGGTACCGCTCAGACCGGTGATTTGCGCAATCACAGCCACAGTTGCACCCGGACCGAGGGACGCAACCTCAGCCACTCGCAGTTGGTCCGGATGCAGCCCCTGCACGCGCTTGTGCAGGATCGAAGTGACAGACTCCGGTAACGCAGCCGTTTCGGCTCCAGGCCTCAACTCCAGTCCCCTAGATGATTCGCGAAGGTGATTGTGTGTCGTCAGATGAGCAATGAACTCACGCGTGAAGAGAGGATTGCCAGCGGCGCGTCTGACCATCCAGTCCACAAGATTGGGACTGGGGCTACGGCGCGTCGTGTCCGAGATGAGCAGGGCCGTTTCCTCGCGCGAGAGATCACCAATCGACCGCACGTAGATAGGAATGCTCACGGCCCCGGACCCGCTCTCAAATGCCGCACCGGTGCCTAGACTCACTCCCTTCATCTGAAGCACGTCCGCGGGAAGATCTCGGCATGCCAGCACCAGCAACGGCGGAATCCCCTCACTCCCCACCGATCCCACTACGTTCACCATAGCTGCAAGGTCATCTTTGGCAAGCTTGTCCGCGTCGTCGGCGAAGAAGAGGAACCGTTTGCTGTTGGGCTCGGGACCGGAGCGGACGTCCTTGCCAACAGACGATCCTCTGGGGTCGGAATCCGCGTCCCCACGCTCCGCCCCCTCGGAATCGAGCGCGATACTGCGGAATTCCTCGGAGAGGATCACTCCGCCACCACCCACCGGCTCCGCCCTACAGCACGACATGAAACAGAAGTCGCTAGCGCGTGCTTCTACCTCCGCGATCCTAGCAGCGGACGTCTTCCCTATCCCCTCCGGGCCGACCAGGGCAAGAACGTGAGCCAACCCGCCTTGTGTGCGGGCGATCGCCGAGCGCAGCAATCGTGCAACGCGGCGCCGTGGCACCAGACCGCACTCAGTCAGGAGGCGGCTGGAAATGGACCGTGCTGCAAACCATTGCCAGTCAACGGCCTTCATCTGCGCCCTGACCTCCGCCACAGAAAGAGGTCTGACGGACTCCTCGGGAGCAACCATCCTCCGAAGTGCCTTCAGGATCTGCTCGGGAACGTGGCGAGGGAACTTGCGAAGAACTGACAGGGCGTCTGGAGTACCGGATGCCTCGGTATCAAAGCCGTCGGACAGAACGTGGGCTGCCAAGGCCCCAACAGAGTAGAGGTCGAGGGACGGACCCGGAACACGTTGCTGGTCCGACGAAGGGAAGAAGAACCCCTCTGACAGAGAGCGCCGCGAAACCATCTGCAGCGGCCAGATCGAGCGCTGGAAGTCAACAAGCCTCAGATCTGACTGCCGCTGCACGCTGGACTTGCTGGAGACCAACACGGATCTCGGTGTCAAGCTGCAGTGAACGATCCCCATCCCGTGGATGTACTCCAGAACGGAGAGCAACGAATCCAACCAGGCACCGAAGGTCTCAACCGTCCACTCCCCATCGGACCATGTCCTCAGCTCTGAGTAACCGTTGCTGCTGTCGAGACACAGGTAGCTGTGGGACGCCTCCAGGACCAA
>JAUVLP010000194.1 GCA_030600655.1 Candidatus Eiseniibacteriota bacterium | reverse complement strand
TTGGTCCTGGAGGCGTCCCACAGCTACCTGTGTCTCGACAGCAGCAACGGTTACTCAGAGCTGAGGACATGGTCCGATGGGGAGTGGACGGTTGAGACCTTCGGTGCCTGGTTGGATTCGTTGCTCTCCGTTCTGGAGTACGTCCACGGGATGGGGATCGTTCACTGCGGCTTGGCACCGAGATCCGTGCTGGTCGCTGCCGAATCCACCATGCAGCGGCAATCAGATCTGAGGCTCGTTGATTTCCAGCGCTCGACTTGGCCGCTGGAGACGGTTTCTCGGGGCTCTTTGCCAGAAGGGTTCTTCTTCCCTTCATCAGACCAGCAACGTGTTCCAGGTCCTTCCCTTGACCTCTACTCTGTCGGAGCTCTGGCGGCCTATGTTTTGTCCGACGGCTCTGACACCGAGGCGCCCGGTGCTCCAGATGCCCTGTCAGTTCTTCGCAAGTTCCCTCGACACGTCCCCGAGCAGGTCCTGAAGGCGCTTCGGAGAATGGTCGCTCCCGAGGAGTCCGTTAGACCTCTCTCTGTGGCTGAGGTCAGGGGCCAGATGAAGGCTGCTGATTGGCAGGGGGCTGCCGCACGGTCCGTTTCCAGCCGCCCCCCGGCTGAGTGTGGTCTGGTGCCACGGCGGAGCGTCGCAAGGATGTTGCGCTCCGCGATTGCCCGCTCACGAGGGGGATCGAGGCAGATTCTGGTGCTTGTGGGACCGAGCGGCAGTGGAAAGACGCAGTCGGGACGGATCGCTGACGTTGAGGCGCACGTGAACGGTTTCGGCTTCGTCTCATGCTGCCGAGCGGGACCGGCGGGCAGCGATGAAGGGATCCTCTCCGAGGGATTCCACAGCATCGCTCTCGGTCTCGAGGGTGCGGAGCATGGGGACGAGGACTTCGGCTCTAGAGGATCGTCTGTTGGCAAGGACATCCGCACCGGTACCGAGCCCAACTGCAAACGGTTCCTCTTCTTTGGCGACGACGCGGACAAGCTTGTCAAGGAGGACCTTGCAGCTCTGGTGGACGTGGTGAGATCGGTGGGGAGTGAGGGGGTTCCGCCGTTGCTGGTGCTGGCATGCCGAGATCTTCCCGTGGACCTGCTTCAGATGAAGGGAGTGAGTCTAGTCACCGGTGCGGCATCGGGGAGTGGGTCGGGGGCCGTGAGCGTTCCCATCTACGTGCGGTCAATTGGCAATCTCTCTCGCCAGGAAACGGCCCTGCTCATCTCAGACACGACGTGTCGTAGCCCCAGTCCCGATCTTGTGGACTGGATGATCAGACGCACGGCAGGCAATCCACTATTCGTCCGTGAACTCATTGGGCATCTGACCGCGCATGAGTGCCTTTGCGAGTCGTCGCGGGGCCTAGAGCTGGACGTGGAGTCCGCAGCAATCTCTGGTTCGGAGATGTCGATGCTCCGGGAGCGCGTTAGCTCTCTCTCTGACGATCAGCTTCGCCTGGCGGAGATCATCTCCCTCGGGCCTGGTGTCACTCGATCTGTCATATCGCAAGTCATGAACTTGGATGGTGACCGCGTCGACGAACTCTGCGATGGCCTGACCTGCAGTGGGATCCTGTCGGCAAGCGGGCTCAGCGGCGAGCAGGCCTTCTGTCAGGAGATCCTGAGAGACGCGGTTTACGAGGTGATACCCACTCGGAGACGACGACGTCTACACGATGAAGTTGCCGCGGTATGGCAGGGGCTCCCGGGCGCATTCTCGGGTGGTCTGAACCAGGACGCAGTTCTTGCCTGGCATCTCCACCGGGGTCTGAAGCCCGAGACTGCTGCCAAGCCTGCGCTTCAGGCAGCGGCTGCCCTGACGTGCGACGACAGAGCAGACGAGTCACTACACTACCTCCACGTGCTCGAGACCTTGCCAGTTGAGATCATCCGTGACATCGACGGGGCGCTGGGGAGTCTGATCCGCATCGCGCAGGACTACTGGCGCACGGGGCGCGCGTCCTGCTGCGCGCGCGCGTGCGAGCTGGGCCTCTCGCGTGCAGATCCATCAAGCAGCGCGGACCAAGAGCCGCTTTTCGAGTTCAAGACACTGCTTGCTCGGGCGTGCGTGCTGAATGGAGATCTAGGCGAAGCAACCAGGGTTCTGCAGGAAGCCCTCGCGAAGGCGGAACAGTTGGCTCACTCTGCGTATCTTATGAAGACCTACTACGGGCTTTGCATGGTCCACCAGATGTCGGGAAGACTGAGCGAGATGGTGCTGTTTTCCGAGAAGTGCGTTGCCGCGGCAGAGCTTACAGGAAATCGTGATCTGCTAAGGCTGGCCTACTGTGCTAGGGGAAACGCGCTTGTGGCTGTGTGCGAATGGGAGGAGTCGAAGGACTGGTACCTCGACGAAGTGGAAATCCAGATAGAAGTAGGAGACAAGCGAGGGCTCTCAACGGCCTTCGGAAACCTCGGTAGAGCCCAGCTGTTTCTTGGGGAGTGGTCAAGTGCCGATGACTATCTCAGGCAATCATCTGCGCTGGCACGTGAGTCGGCCTGTGAGTACTCACTGGGGTTGACCTCCGGGAACCTGGCCAAACTGCAGATGCGCAGGGGTGCGCTTGCGGCAGCGGCGGGCGCGTTCAGGGAGGCTATAGCACACAGCGAACTGGCGGGAGATGATCTGGGTCTGGCAGCCGTACTGAGCGATCTAGGCGAACTCGAGCACGTCCGTGGTAGCGATCAAGCAGCGCTGGAGCTCTTCGCCCGCTCTGAGGAGCTGATGGAGCAGGCAGGGGCTGTTGACGACCGCCCCGAACTGCACCGCCGCAAGGCGGAGAGCCTCATTGCCTTGGGGCATCGCGATGAGGCCGAAGTCCTGGTGGCTGCCGCCCGGAGCGCAGCCGAGGAGATGGGGGCTCGACTGGAAGCCGCCGATTGCCTGAGAGTGCTCGGTGAACTTGCAGCCGACGCCGGTGACTCCGATGAGTCCATCCGCCTGCTTGAGGATGGGGTCG
>JAUVLP010000099.1 GCA_030600655.1 Candidatus Eiseniibacteriota bacterium | reverse complement strand
ATACCGCGGCGGCGACGGATGTAACCCCGCTCTTCAAGAGCCGACAGATGGTAGCGAACACCATTCGTCGACGAAATACCCATCGCCTCCCCGATCTCGCGGATCGTTGGCGACCGGTCGTGATCCCGGATGGTCTCGATGATGTACTCGAGCATGCGTTCCTGGGCATCGGTGATGTCGTGGCGTTTGGTCATGTGTGTTTGAGATCCCCTCCTTTACTTTACATATACTAATGAGGCCGAGGTGGGCCGCGCTATTCGGAAGGACTGGGCGCGCGAGCTGACCGTTTCATACCTTTACGCCCAATGCGCGGCCCTGATCCCTCGGCCTGTGATGGCGGTGTCGTGTGCCCGACGGAGCCCAGCCTGGATGCCCCTCCGCGACATAGGACCACACTACTGCACATATGTGCAGTAGTCAACAGAAAAAGCTGCAATGCTGAAAAGGGCCGTTTGGTGTACTCTTCTTCCCACGATACCAACATGTCCGGGTCGGTCGCCCACTGTGCATTCTGTCATGTACGCTGGTGCTGCACCGGTTCCTGCGAGAAGGAGATCCGCATGAGGCGAAGCATCCTGCTGATTCTGATGGCGTTGATCCTCGCTGTACCAGGAGCGCTCCACGCGGAGTGGACCTGGCCTCCGAGTGATGAAGTCGCAGAGCTCGTTGAGACAAATCTGTCGCGGCACTATGAAACGGACGAACTGCGCGAGTACATGAGCGGTGCCGACGCCGAGCACCGAGCGGCCATCGAGTTTCTCCTGGCATGGTTGCCGCCATCCGACCTGGGAAGTCTCCCGGCGGAGATCCTCATTGAGAACGTAGAGCTCGCCATCGCTGCCCGGTACGAGGCTCCATGGAAGGATGAGATCGACGAGTACATCTTCCACACATACATCCTCCCCCACCGCGTGACACAGGAGCCCGTGCAGCGTTGGCGCGAAAGGCTACACGAACTGGTCACTCCGCGCGTTGCCGACATGGATCTCACACAGGCCGCGCTCGAGGTCAACCGCTTTACGAGAGAGTGGGTCACCTACAAACCCAGTTCACGCCGGGACCAGGGACCACTCACAACGATGGAACGCGGGATAGGACGTTGTGAGGAAGAGATGATCTTCACGATCTGCGCGCTTCGGAGCGCCGGCATCCCCGCGCGCTACTGCGCCGCGCCGTGCTGGTGCACGAGCGACGGCAATCACGCTTGGACAGAAGTCTACACCGGGAAGGAAGGGGGCTGGCACTACATTGGGTCGTGCGAGCCGGCTGCCTGTCTCGATCAGGCCTGGTTCACGCGCGTTGCCGGCCGCACGGGAGCGGTGCTCTCGGCGGGATACGGTGAAGCGCCGGTGCCGGAGGAGTACGCGGAGATCCTGTATCGCCAGGCCGACGGCACTACCACGCTGAACTCCATCGCCGTATACAACACGCCGGGGACTCTGGCGCTCGCGCTTCCGGAAAATTACGGCTCCTTCTCAGCCGAATCCGCTGAGTCCTCCGACTCGGACGGATCGGAGGATGAACCACCCGACGCCTACATCCACACGTTCAACTGGGGCGGACCTGTGCCACTTGTCCGCCAGGCGCTCGGAGGCGAGATCGTTCTCGGACCGGGCGACTACCTTGTGACAGCGGAGATCGACAGCCAGGCCTGGTCCGCTCTCGCGGCGATCCACCCCGGGCAGAAAACGTCGCTCCAGCTCGAGCGCGGCCTGGGTGTGCTGGACGAGCCCATCCGGTTACGCTACCCAACACCGGACGAAAGCAGTGGGAAGGGGTGCTCGATCGAGGAGGACGATCCCGTCTGGCTGCGCCACCAGAGAGAGATCGCACGGAGAGATCTCGATCGCTGTCGACGGTCGCAGCTTTCACCGGAGTGGATCGAGTTCCTCACCGGCCGTCCCGAGGCCAATGAGATCAACGAACAGATGGAGCTGGCGGGACCACTCACTGGCGACTGGACCGCAACCGTGCTTGCGTTCAGCGGAGACACGTTGGAAACCGCCGTCGATCTCATTCTTGAGATGGACCTCAAGGATTTCTACGAGGTGAACCGCGAGAACCTGGAGGAGATCCTCAGCGAAGCTCTGCGCGTCAGGGAATCGTACTCCTCCGCGGTCCCCGACAGTCTATGGACCGAGTCCGTACTCTCTCCGCGTCTGTACTACCAAGAAGGGACGATGGACTGGTGGACGGAGCTACCATGGCTTGGATCGGACGATGAGACAGCCCCTGGCGCGACAGAACTCCTGAACGCCCTTCGAGAACACGTGACGAAGCTTGAGACGACCAACCTGGGCGCCATCGCGACACCGGAGGACACGTGGCGGTCCGGCTACGCCTCTCCTGCGAGCGCGCGGGCATGCCTCGTCGGCCTCCTCAGGCGCCACGGCGTCCCGGGCAGGGCCGAACGTGGCGTCGACTACGTCGAGGCGTGGGAAGACGGCGAGTGGGTGCGATTCGTCCCGTTCGAGGAAGACATGGAAGACGATGCCGGCGACTCTGCAGAGAGTGCTGGTGAAGGCTACCTCGCAGTCACCTACTTCGACGAGGGGTCGGAGTTCACGGATATCGAAACGTGGCGGCAGACCCGGATGACGCGATTCCGCGACGGCTATTTCCAGACGTGGTATCTGGGGCAGCTCTCGGAAGGCGATGGGCTCGTCGAGTGGTCGCTGGAAGAGGACGAGTACTGGCTCTTCGGGGGACTTCGCAATCCCCGCGGCGAGCCGCGGTTCGTCGCACGGCACGTGGCGATATCGGCGGGCGATTCTCTCTCGTTTGATTTCGATATCGGCATCCCGCTCGCGGAGTGGGATCCTGCCGACCTCGTCCAGCAGGAGTGGGACCCGGACGCTCCGCTGGAGATCGTCGAGAACGGGAAGACGCGAACCCTCGATGACGTAGCTCACGGCAAGAGACTTATCCTGCTGACGCTCTCAGGGCACGAGTCCTCCTTCCGGCAGCTGTCAGCGATCGAAGCAATCGACTGGGGGACGCTGGGTGTCACATTTGTTCCGATCCAGGTCGCCGGGCTTCCTGATCATCCACCTGCCTCGAACGCTCTCACGGTCGACATCGAGACGGCCGAGCGCGTCTTCGGCATCAAGAGGCCAAAGGACCATCTACCCCTGACCATTTTGCTGGACGAGTCGGACGCAACACTGATCTGGTTCAGGGGCTTGAGACATGAGATGGCAGGCTACATGAAGAGAATGATTGAGAAGCGCTGATCGAACGAAGCGGCGAGATCCGCGAAGGATGAGGGTGCGGCTACTCGTCGCTTTCCCCATGATGATCGTGATTGCCGAATTGGCTCTTGTCGTATTCCATGCCGGGTCTCAACGCCGACATCTCGCGGAGCTTCTTCACTATCCCCGGCAGGACCTCGACGACGTGATCGATATCCTCCTCAGACGTCCAGCGCCCCATCGTGAACTGGAGCGAGCCGTGCGCCTCTTCGTGCTTGATGCCCATGGCCAGCTGCACGTACGACGGCTCAAGCGTCTTGGCGGAGCAGGCTGAACCGCTCGACAGCTGGATGCCGTCCATGTCGAGCGAGAGAAGCAGAGCTTCTCCCTCGATGTAGGCGAATCTGATGTTGGCGTTGTTCGGAATCCTCCGCTCCCGCGGTCCGTTCAGTGTGGTATCGGAAATCCCGGTCGTGAGCTCGTCGATGAGCCGGTCACGGTACGCGGAGACCCGCTTAACATCCGCCGGCATCTCAGCTCTCAGGATCTCTGCTGCCTTGCCGAATCCCACAATGCCGGGCACGTTTTCGGTCCCGGACCTCATGTTCTTCTCCTGCCCACCACCGTGGAGGATCGACTCGATGCGAACTCCCTTCCTTATGAAGAGAGCCCCCATCCCCTTCGGGCCGTAGATATCATTCGATGAGAGCGTGATCATGTCAAACGGAAGCGTTGTGACGTCGATCGGGATCCACCCGAGCGCCGCAACTGCGTCGGTGTGAAAGAGCACGCCGCGCTTCTTCGCTATCTCGGCGATTTCCCCGACCGGCTCGATGGTACCTATCTCACCGTTCACCATCATGATCGAAACGAGGATTGTGTCATCACGAATGGCATCCTCTACGGCCGCGGGATCCACGAAGCCCTCGGCATCGACGGGAAGCCTCGTCACCTCGAACCCTTCTCGCTCGAGAAACTTCGATGGGGTGATAACGGAGCGATGTTCGATGACACTCGTGATTATGTGCTTGCCCTTCTTCCTGAGGCGCATCGCTGCGCCTTTGAGGGCCATGTTGTTGGCTTCCGTAGCTCCCGATGTGAAGTAGATCTCAAACGGCTCGGCTCCGATAAGCGCGGCCACCTGGTCGCGCGCATGATCTATGGCCTCACGCGGAGCATCACCGGCAGTGTGAAACGTGGCCGCATTGCCGTAGTGCTCTGTCATGTACGGGAGCATGGCCTCGACAACACGAGGGTCGACCGGCGCGCCCGACTGGTAATCGAGGAAACCTCTGGTTCTCATCTTGTCCATGTGATCGCCTCTTGGAAGAACCACCCTAGGGGGAATCTCTAACTCAGAAACTTAGAATCGCATCCGCGTCAAGCGCAAGATCGTTCAGTGTTGCTGCTCCCACAACGTCGGCTGCATCGATGTAGTCTCCACGGTCGAGCCCCAGGAGCTGCGAACTCTGATCGCAGACCATGAGCCTGACACCCGCGTCGACCGCCCGCTTGATCACATCCGACAGCTTTGGAAACTCCCCCAGCTTAATCCTGTCAGCTTCCCCGGTCTTGGCCACCGTCACTCCCCTTCCGAGGAAATAGACGGTCGCATCGACTCCCATTGCTGCAGCGGTAGTCGCGAGTACGAATGGTGAGTATGCTCTCTCTGGCGTGTCGATCCCCGATGTCAATACGTAGAGTATGGTCTTCTTGTCAGCCATGATCGCATCTCCTGGCACGATGCCCATTTGCGCTCCACATTCACTAGCCGGTTCTCCTGACAAGGAATCGCGCAACACCGTCGGACTCCTCGACAAGAACCAGCTCGTGCCCTGTCCGCTTGGCCCAGCTTTTCATATCCGATCCGGCCGAGGGATCGTCAGCGAGCATCTCCATGATCTCGCCCAATCCTATGTTCGCTATCTCCTCACTGATCCGGATAATGGGCTCCGGACAAAAACACCCTGTCATGTCGAGAGTCGCCACGATCTTCTGCTCTTGCTCAGCCATTGGGTCCTCCGATCTCTTCCGTTCCTGTGGACCACCCAGCTCATACAAATATATGCGGGACCCGCGGAAACCATGGCATGCTGCGCACACTCAGTCCCAAGATCCCGCGAGTCCCTTTGCGCACTGACTGCGCACGTATTGAGATGCGGATACATGGGTCAGGTTTCACGGCGCTCCACAGAAATTAGAACAGCATCTTTTCCAGGAGCACGAACATCAGGTTGAAGAACCCGTCGAAGACGTTCATGTACAGGAGACCAAACACGATAATGAGGCCGAATCGTTCGATCGAGAGATACCGCACGGCCATCTCAACCGGAAGAAACGCGGCCACGATGCGCGACCCGTCGAGCGGAGGAATGGGAATCAGATTAATGAGCCCAAGGAACATGTTTATCGAAGCGCCGGAGATTGCGAGGAATCCCACCCAGAGCGGCCAGCCCAGTGAAGCCGCAAGACGGAAGACAACGATCCAGATAACCATCTGAATCCCGTTCGCGACCGGACCTGCAAGCGCCGTGATGCCGAAGTCTCTAAGCGGATTCTGAAACCGCCTGATATCTATCGGGACCGGCTTCGCCCATCCGAGCACAAAAGGGGAGCTACTCATGAGAAGAAACCCGGGGATGATGATGCTCCCCATGATATCTATGTGTGGAATGGGATTGAGTGTGAGTCGACCCATCCGGCGAGCGGTAGGATCGCCGAGCCTCTCCGCCACAAGACCGTGAGCGACCTCGTGTATGATGATGGCTGAGATGAGAACGAATACTCTGATGACTAACTGAAGTGTTGTGGCCATCATTCCCCTTCCGTCCAACGATCAAGAAGTCCAATCAGATCTTCAAACCGCCTGATGATAGCACAATCCACCTCGCCGTACGCGCTGTTTGGATCGAACAGCACCGGCCTCATGCCGACCCTCCTCGCCCCCACCACATCGACCGCGTAGTAGTCCCCGACGTAGACGGTGTCGGCAGCAGCGAGAGATGAGAGCCTGAGAGCCTCCTCAAAGATCCCGGGATCCGGCTTGCTGATGCTGATGACCGCGGAATCGATGAGGAATCCGAACCTGTCCCGGATCCCTATCTCGGTCAACCGCTCTTCAAGGCGACCGTCTGAGTTCGAGATGATCCCTGTCGCAATCTCTCGCAGTTCAAGCTCGTCGAGCACATGATCGAGCCCTTCGACTGGGATCTTCCATATTCCCAGGCCCTCGTCGTTCGCGGCGCGCGTCATTCCAATCGCACGCGGGATGGCTCCCGACTCAAGACCCAGATGGTCGTAGAATGGAGTGTAGTAGATGGACCAGAAATCGTAGACGTTCGTTCCGGGAGCGTGTGATACCGCCTGGTCGAATGCCTCTCTGGCACGGGCCTCCGCCGCCATGACTTCATCTGTCGTCACGGGGGGGCCGAAACTGGCGGCTATGTCCCTGTATATCTCATAGTCGGGAAAGACGATGGTGTTGCCGGCGTCGAAGAAAACCCCTTTGACCATCCAGCCTCCCTCAGACTGAATCAGTTCGATCCGGTCCGCACGGCCGCCCAAACGAAATCAGTTCAATTTGGCCTTTACAAGCGCACGGTCAGCCGATGCCCCGGCGATGAGTGCATGCTCCCAGGCGTACTTGTATGCAGTGAGCGCTTCGATCTCAGAACCGTAGCCTTCCGCCTGCCTGTGAACGCCCTCAGCAAGCCACGCACGGCACGCCCGCGCGCTCACACGCGCGGCCTGAAGATCCACGTTCCTTCTGAACTTCGCCTCAGCATTAACTATTGCCTTTTCCTGCTGCTTGTCGCCGGCGCTGGAATCATAACCTGCGTCGGTTCTGTACTTGGTCTCAAAGCGGTCGTTCGTCCCCGCCACGCTGGTGGATGCATACTCGACGGCTCGTTCTGCGAGCATCCTCTCCGCTTCCACAACACCACGGATAAGCGTCTTGATCCTGCCCAGGGACGCTTCCGAAAAGGTCTCTCCTGCCGGATCCAATACGTCTGCCTTGAGAGCCTCTATCGTCTCTATACTTGCTCCACTGAGATCCTTCGGCACATACCTCACACCGTCCGCATCAGAGGGAGACGCCGCGAACGCATCCAGCTGCTCCGACATCTCCGTCACCGAGCGCGTCAACCCGATGAATGTCCTGTTGGATGATGACAGGGTCTCGACCGCGGGCCCCATGCGCGCAGCCAGACGCCGGATATCGGAGGTAGCCATCTGTACCTTCTCCCATTCGGCATCGAGCCGTGCCTGGTTCTTGACGGCCGCGCCGCCGCGGATTTCCCAGACAATCTGCTCCAGCTTAACGCCTGCCGTCTCCGCTGCCGCTGCCTCGAGCGTGAGTCTGGACATGGCCGTAGTCAACCTGTTGGCGCTGTCCGCCATGCTTGACGGATCGCCGGCGCCACTTTCAAGAGACCCCATGCCCACATCGATATCGCGCCCCAACATCAGTGATCTGTTCCCGATCTCCGAGAGTTCTTTCACAAGCCGCTCGAGATCGTCCGTCATTGGCCGGCTCTTGCCTGTGACTGACTCGTGCCAGACGATGTGTCCGAAGAGCGTTTCGCGCACCGCTCCCTGCATCGGCATGAGCGGAGAAAGCCCTGGCATTCCGCAGGTTGGATCCATCCCTCCGAGGATCTCCATTGATCCGGCGATACGATTGGCAACCGCAGACAGATCCTTGGCCGCATCCACAACGGACTCCGCTTCAGCCGAGCTCTCCTCGACAGCAACCCGCCCCGCCTCAGCCGCAACACCTTCGACGAAATCGGTCTTGAGCCCAACCGCGATATCCGCAAGCCAGGACTGGAGGGGAATGACGAAGGTCAGAGGACCATCGGAAGGAGCGGACGGAACAATGAGATCGGTCGATGAACCGGCTCCCCGCGCGTCCAGGGGCATGCCGGCAAACCCGGCGACCAGTATCAGAGTGGCAATAAGCATTGAAGCTCGGCGCCATGATACTGCACGTGTTGTCTTATAGAAGATATTCATAGGTGGTGCTTCCTCCCGACTCGAACGCTATTTCGCAATCACGCCTGATACTCTGCAATGGCGTAGCATCAAAACTACCACCACTGAGAGCGTATAGTACCACACTCTCCGACCGGTGGCC
>JAUVLP010000078.1 GCA_030600655.1 Candidatus Eiseniibacteriota bacterium | reverse complement strand
ATCTTCGACGTCAAGCTTGGCAGGCGAGGCGGAGGTCCGGTCACCGTGACGGTGCAGATAGTGGGCAGAGCCAAGATGGGGGTCGAACTGACCAGCTTCAATCCAGAAGGATGGTGGGTTGACATCAGAAGGGCCCTCCGCCTGAGTTCAGATTTGCGAGACAGCACGGGACCGACCGTGCCCGATCACCCGGAGCGCGACGGCCATGAGGTTTCTCAGCAGCCCGGTTCATCCGAGACTCCGTAACCGGGACAGAATGACACCGCATGACGAGAGCTGTTTTCAGCGACTATCGAGAGGAACAAGATGAAGAGCTACATCTTCAGAGAGTATGACATTCGCGGCGTCGTTGGCACTGATCTCACCGATGAAGTGGTGCGCGACATCGGCCGTGGCTTTGGTACGTATGTGAGGCGGCACGGCGGGAAGACCATGTCTCTGGGTGGAGACGTCCGGCACTCGACGAGACCGTTCATGGCGCTTGTCACAGAGGGCGCCAACTCGGTGGGGATAGACGTCGTCGACGTCGGCATAGTTCCTACGCCGGCTCTCTATTTCACGCTATATGAACTCTCCGTTGATGCTTCCATGATGATCACGGGCAGCCACAATCCTCCCGACATGAACGGGTTCAAGATGAATCTCGGCAAGGACTCGGTCTTTGGCGAGGAGATTCAGAAGGTCCGGCAGATCATCGAGAACGCCGACTACGAAGAGGGAGAGGGAAGCCGTTCGACCGCAGAGATACTCGATGCATACACGAACGCGGTGCGTCAGCGCATCCATCTCGAACGTCCCCTCAAGGTCGTCGCGGACTGCGGAAATGGTTGTGCGAGCCTCGTTGCCAAGGACCTCCTGACTGGACTCGGCTGCGAGGTGATCTCGCTTTTCTGCGAGCCCGACGGAGATTTCCCCGGCCATCATCCCGATCCGACTGTGATGGAATACATTACCGACCTCATCGCTGCGGTCAAGGAACACGGCGCTGACATCGGCATCGGCTACGACGGCGATGCCGACCGGGTCGGCGTGGTCGACGAGAATGGCGAGGTTGTCTTCGCCGACAAGATGCTTGCGCTTCTTGCCAGAGAGGTTCTCGCGAAGGGGCCGGCTGAGATCATCTTCGATGTGAAATGCTCGCAGGCGTTGATCGAGGATATCGAAGCTCACGGCGGGACACCGACGATGTGGAAGACCGGCCATTCGTTTCTCAAGCAGAAAATACGGGAGACGGGATCCCCCATCGGTGGAGAGATGAGTGGACACATGGTCTTGGCCGACGACTTCTACCCGATCGACGATGCCATCTACGCGTCCTGCAGGATTCTCCAGATGCTGTCACGAACGGACGAGACACTGTCACAGATGGTGAGTACGATCCCCGAGTATCATGCGACACCGGAGATACGCGGTGAGACCATCGATGATGCAACCAAGTTCGAGATGGTCGAGAAGGCCGTGGCGTTTTTCAAGGCAAACTACGACGTGATAGACGTCGATGGCGTCAGAATACTCTTTGGCGACGGCTGGGGCCTGGTGAGGGCATCCAATACGCAGCCGGTCATTGTGATGCGTTTCGAGGCGAAAACCAAGGAACGCCTTGCCGAGATCCGGGAGATCGTGACCAGTAAGCTCCGTGAGTATGGGGAGATACGCTACTAGTAGCCGGCGTGAATACCCCACGACTCTCTCCGTCTAAGGATGCTGCGAGGGACCATGCCTGAGCGCGATCCGAAGGAACTCGATCTTGAGAAGATCCGAGCGAGCCAGGCCGGTGATCGCGAGGCGTTCGACTATCTAATAACGAAGTACAAGGATGTCGTCTACGCCGTCGCTTTCAGATTCGCCAAGGATCCGGATCTTGCGCTGGATCTTGCGCAGGATGTTTTCATCAGGGCGTTCAAGGGGATCAAGAGCTTCAAGGGACGTTCGAGATTCTCAACGTGGCTCTACCGCATTGCGATGAACACCTGCATTGACTACACGAGGAAACAATCGCGGTCCGTTTCCTCGCAGGCGGTTCCTGAAGAAGTCGCCGAGTATGCGGACAGTGAACCGGTCACAGTCAGGCGTCCCGGTGGACCGGCGAAGGATGCTTTGGCATTGGAGCTCGGAGAGCAGATCCAGAAGGCGATCGACGCGCTCCCCGAATATCACAGAACGGTCTTCGTTCTGTACGAAATAGATGGAATGCCGTACAAGGATATAGCCGGCGTCGTGGGGTGTTCGATAGGAACGGTCATGTCGCGGCTGCATTACGCTCGCAAGAAGCTAAGGGTGATGCTCGAGCCGTACGTAGATGCTGGGCTTGATGTGACAGTTGACAACACGGGGAATGAGTAGACGATGAAGAAAACGTGCCGCATAGAGCGCTACCTGACGGCCTACGCTGACAACGAACTCTCTGAGAGGCGCCGGCGCAAGGTAGAAAAGCACCTTGCTTCCTGTGGTGTGTGCGCGAGCGAGCTTGACTCGATTCGTGGCTTTGATAGAATCCTTCGTGAGGCTCCGGTGGCGCCCCCGGTCACAGACGAACAGTGGGCGCGGTTTGGCCGCATCCTCTCCCAGGAACTCGACAGGGTAGAGAGGAAGGCTTCGCGACCCTCTCGGCTTCGTGAAGCCAGACCCGTCCATGCGGATCCTCGCCGGCGGGCTCTTGCTGCGGCCGGTGTCTGTGCCGTGGCCTTGCTTGCGTTTGCTGCCATTGGTCCGTTGGGTCTCATTGGCGGTCCTGTCGGCTCCGGTGGCGGCAATTCCTGTATCGTTGAGTCGCTTGAGACACTATCGTCAGGCTACACGCCGATGGCCTTTACGTCGAACGATCCTGAGATGACGGTCATCTGGGTGTTTGCGGAAGAGGTGGAAGGAAGTATCAGAGGGAATGGCCCCGGTGCTATGTAGCGAAGGGGGCGCTGATCCCGTTGGATTGCTGATGCTCTCGCATGTCGGATGAGATGTGTGAAGCGTCACGCTATGTGCGAACCCAACGAAGGACACTATGCGAATCATTGCTAAGATTCTCCTTACGAGCCTGATCGCAATTCTGAGTTCCTCTTCGCTCTCACTTGCGAAGGATGTGACCGTCGAGGTGACGTCGATCTCTGCGTCATCGGTTTCCGCAGAGGCCCTTTCCAGATCCGGCGGATCCGTTATGGACGCCGAGATCGAAGCTCTGGCGCCGAAGCTGAAGTCACTCTTTGCCTACAACAGCTATTCGTTCCTTGGACTCGCCAGATCTGAGACCGAATTCGGCGATGCCGTGAGGCTGGAACTTCCCGGGCACTTCATACTCGAGGTGATGCCGGAGCGCTTCGAGAGAGAGGGAATGGGCCGTATCGAGATGATGGTTACCCTCTTGAGGGACATTCGGACAGAGGTAGGTGGATCGGGGCGCGGCCGGCCGAGAGACGAGATCATACTGAGGACGAAGATACGGCTTGAAAATGGAGGTACCGTGCTATTGGGTGGACCCCCAATCAGTGGAGGGGTACTCATCCTGGCGCTCTCCGCAAGAGGATAGAACGGGGCTGCGTGCGGCGAGGGTGCGCGCGGGCCGAAGAAGGATAGAGCAGGAGCAGCACAGGAGGCTCTCCAGTGCGCGGTGCGCGTCCGGTCGGACCAGTTAACGGTTCGACCGGCTCTGTTTTTGGTCACGCTGCAGAGCCACAAACTGTGCAGTGCGCTTGGACAGCTGGAGCGCGCCCGGGCATACCCGGCGTGCCACCGCATGAATACCCCCCAGAGGTTCGCGTCTAAGATTTGAGCAAGGGGAAACGGTCACGATCAGCGGGAAGAGGCCCTCAGGTGGTGACACCGTTGCAGACCCCGGGGAGGTGATTTCGATGACGCGAGTGCTGAAGCTTTCTATATTTCACCAGTCAGTCTACTGGCTTCTGGCCGTCGCACTTCTGGTGGCGTTTCTGATTGCATTGCCCGCGCATGCCGAAGTGACTGTCGGGAAGGCGAGGCCTGCCAAGCCCGTGGATTCAGCGAAGGTCGCGGTCGTTCCTGGAGTAAGCGCCACTGAGCCACCGAAGCCTGTTGTTGTGCCGGGGCCGGGGGTGGGCGTTGCACAGCCGCCAAAGGTCACCGTGATCCCGGGTACTCAGGCGGCCGGGCCCCAGCAAACGCACCCATATCCCAAGCGTCCGAAGGTTGAGCACGTGTGGAATCCACCGGAGGCGCCGCACGGGAGCGTTGTGGTAGGGGGCGTTCAGCGACGCGTCGTTGTCGGTCCGAATCCTGACTGGGGTGACTGGCACGATGCAGACGATATCTACTACCACTACCAGCCGGGCGGGCTTCGCATCGATATGTGGATAGATCGTGGCGAGTGGGCGTCGTACCGACCGGGAGAAAGAATATGGGTCTACTTCCGGGTCAATCGTCCTTGCTATGTAACGATACTCGACTACACAACTGACGGAAGGGTGGAGGTTCTCTATCCAAACAGGTGGTCCAGCTCATCAAGGATACATCCGGGGCATGTGTACAGAATCCCGGATGATCGGAGAAGTTCCCTCCACATCGCTGGGCCGGGGGGCATCGAGACGCTAGTAGCCTGCGCTCACGAGCTCCCTTGGCCCAGTGGATCACACGGTCCCTGGCTTCCGTCGTATCGCTCGTGGGTGTTCCGTGGCTCGATCGGTGGCTGGGGCGGACGCGCCGGCGTAGTGATCGAGGGTGGACATAACGGTTCTGCCTCGCACCGTGGCCGCGTCGTTGTCGGCAAGCCCCACGGCCGAGTTGTTGTCGGAGGATCTGGCGGCCGCGTTGTTCCTGGTGGATTTCACGGGAGTTCCTGGCGCGACTGGTGGCCGGTGCACATCGACTGGCGCAATAATCCGGGCAGATGGGCATACGACTCCGTCAGTTTCAGAGTGGCATCAGACTGGTGGGGTGATGAGTACTGGGGTGGCTACCTGTGGGATCAGGATGACTGGGACAACGGTGGTTGGGATGACGGCAGCTGGGACAACGGTGGTTGGGATGACGGCAGCTGGGATAGCGGCAGCTGGGATGACAGTGACTGGGACAGCGATGACTGGAACGCGGGTTCGTGGAACGGTCATTGGCAGGGAAGGCTGCTCCTGAATGACCACTTCCGCATGAGCCGTCCCTCTGACGCGTTTCTCCAGGAGATACACTGCCGCGGCGAGACAGCATATGTGTCCATCGACTGCACCGAGAGCAGGCGTGGAGATCCCACTGAGATAATCGGGCGACTGAGTTGGAACGACGGCTGGGGCGGCGAGACGCTCTTCCGTCTCGATGTAGAAGGCAGGCACGGAGAGGTCCCGAGGAAAGGAAGCGTGTTCGCAACTACTGCGGGGCCGCTCAGGGTGGAGATAGAGATCACCGATATCAAGATGATCAAGGCTAGTCCCTGGAAACCTCACCGCATCAAATCGATCCGGTTCAAGATCAAGGTGACCGGCTGCTAGGGAGTCATGTTCGATCGTTCCATGCCGCGCGCGGCCGGATCGGAATTGAAGAGCCGGGTTGGAGAGAGGCAGGACGAGAGGAGGTCTTGAAGATGAGACCGACAATGCGCAAATTCTGGTTGCTTGCAGCAGTAGTGATTCTACCGGCAGTTGTTTCCGGGTGCATAGTCTGTCCGTGGTGTTGGGACTGCGAGTGCTATCCGCCAAGAGTGGCGCAGATCCAAGTCCATGCGCTCGATTACTACACGGGCATGCCCATTAATTGGGCTTCAGTTGATCTTAGCGAAGCCGACTGGTGGAGCTGGGAATACATAGGAACGTGGCCCGTCAACGTCGCGGGTTACACTTCGATCTACGGTGGGTATCTCTATAGAGATGGTCGCGGGGGTCCGGAAGACAGAGTCTTCAGAGTTACTGTCTATGCTTCGGGCTACCAGCCGGAGAGCTACACACTGGAACTTGACTACTACCATCCGGCGGAGAGCCTTTACTTCTATATCGTTCCGTTCCTTGCCCGTGAGCAGGGAGAAGAAGAGCCTGCATCCGGCAGGGTGTTTGAGGGTGAACCGCGGGGAGAAGAGCCACGCCAGGCAGGCTAGCCCGCGCGCTTGAGGCCGGACAGAACGCGGGTAAACTCCTCCGCCCGCCTATCCCAGCTGTTCGGAAGCGCAATCTTCTCGCGAATCGATCGGCGGCGTTCATCGTCGCCGATCGCCTTTTTTACCGCTGACGCGAACTCGCCCGGATCAGAAGCGATGTAGATGTCGCCTTCGTGACACCGCATCTCTTCGGAGAAGGGAGTAGAAACAATGTTGAGATTCATTGCCGCGTACATGTAAAGCTTGTTCGGGTTGATGGCCTCCGTCAATGGTGTGATCACAAATGGCGCGATTCCAACCACGGCGGACGACATGATAAGTGGGAATTCCCCGTACGCAACTCTTCCGGTGAAAAGCACGGAGTCAGGAAAGGCTTGTTCAAGAGCTGTCTTTCTGGAGCTCACTGAACGGAAGAGCCTTCCGGTAAGCACAAGACCCGTTCGCCTGTCGCACTCCGCCATCGCATCGAGCACTCGCCGCAGGATCCCGAAGTCGAGCCTGTCGTCTATCGATCCCACGTAGACCACGAGGTCCTCGCAATCTGAGAGTCTGCTTTCTGCTATGACCCTGGGAACTGGAGTCTCCTGCTTTCCCTTGAAGGTACCAAGGTCCACGCCGTTGCCGATAAGGAGGCCGCGCCCACACTCGTCCCTCAGATACTCCGACGAAGAGACGATCTCGTCCACCGCCGATATCATCACGCGGAACATCTCCTCTGCCTCTTCCCGGCAGCAATGGTAGAACTGTGGATGGAGATCGTTGCAGTCGTAGATGACCGGGATGCCCATCCTCTGAATGTCGGAGACAAGAGGCGCCGCCCATATGTAGGAACATACAACGACGTCGGGCCCGAATGCTTTCACAGCCCGAAGGATTCTGTGATGTCCGACAGCAGTGAGGCAGCGTGTAAGGGACCGGACCAGTGGAATGTGGGAGTCAGGTTTTGGAAGTGGAATCGAGACGTACCGTACGTGAGCAGGAACTCTCTCTTCTCTCTCTTTGAAGCTGTTGTCGCTTGCGCTCGAGTTGATCGGTGAGATGAACATAATCTCCCAGTCCCGCGGAAATCGCCGGACCATCTGGTGCTTCCGCGATATCGGAGACAGCCATTGAACCTCTGAGATATAGAGAACCCGCACTCGTCCCTCCTGGATAAGCCACGCACAGCCACAGTCTAGACGCATCCAACCCCGGCGGTCAACTGCAAGCGGCCAAGCCCGGTACATGGTGATCCACCTTGTACCAGGCTTGGCGCGCTTGCAGAACTGGACAGCCTAGTCGAGCACCGTCCCTTTGCTGAAGGTCTTCACGATCGGTCTTCGCTTCAGGGCGATGCCGTAGGGTGGGAGCTCCAGACTGTCACCCGGTCCGACGGAAATGCTCATCTCCTTTGTCCCTGTAGGCTCCCATCCCGCCGGCAACCAGTGGTCAGCGGGTCTGACGGTGTAGTCGCCCGGCGGGATCCCGCGGAACCGGTATCTGCCGGTCTGATCAGTCAGACCCTCGGCGACTCGCTGACCGTCCTTGAAGAGGACGATTCGTATGTCCCCGGCGCTGGCCTCGCTGGGGCCAGCGGCACCGTCGTGGTCGGCGTCATGGAACACCCGGCCGGAGAGCCGGCAGCTCTGGACGAGTGCGATCGGGACAGACGTCTCGTGCCCGGCCTCGACCTGAACGAAGATCGGGAGATTCTGCGAGGGAACGAGCCCTGCCGGCAGGGACCCTAGGTTCAGATCGAGCCAGTAGGTTGCCGGAGGAAGGGCAGCGAAATCGAATCGCCCGCTTCGTGCTGAGATCTGTTGTTCTCCATCGACAAGCACGATCACTTCGGGTATGCGGCGCTCGCCTCTGTCGATCGTCCCGTTTCGATTGGCGTCGACGAAGACGGTCCCGCTCACTCCTCCTTGCACCGGCGACCAGACGATTGGCACGACGTCCGTTCCTGACCAGGTGAGCTGCGCCCGCCAGCGTTCCAGCTCGAGCTCACTGTCGATTCCTCTGAGGTTGCCGTCCCATCGGATGCTGACTCCCCGGAAGATCTGCCAGCTTGCCCTTGGTCGGACCTCAAGGTCCCTTCGTTTCGATTGCCCCGAGGCCTCTGCATCATGCCAGCGCGATGATGCGCTGACCCCAAGGCTGTAGCTTCCCCCTCGCGACATCCAGTTGAGGTTGCCCTCGACCGCGGTAGTCCTGGTGATAGACTCACCGTCCGGTAACCATTCCTCGTCGCGGCTGAACCTCAGGGCGGTTCTGATGGTGGCCACACTTCCGCCGAGGCTCATCCCGCAGCTCAGGATGCCGCCGCTGCTTCCCTCGATTCGATTGTAGGCACGCCCGGTCCGTCCTGACGCCGCCAGTGTGAATCTTCCGATGGCGTGCGAGGCTACCAGGTCAATATTTCTCCGCTCTGTCTTCCGCAGGCTGCCGTGGTCCCCTTCGTGGTCGAACGCCCCACCGATAGAGAGCTCCACGCGGGGCCACCCAGCGGGCGATCCTTGGGTGCCTGCCCGGTACCAACCTGTGAGGAGTTGGGGAGCGTCGTTGGCATCCGAGGCGCGTCCTCTCGAGACATTGCCGCTCGCCCACAAGGCGAGCGCTCGTCGGGGGGAATAGCGCACGTAGGCCACGCCGCCGTCTCGATCGCGGATCCTTCCTTCGTACTTCTCGCTCCCGGCGTAGATTCTGGCCCTGACTCTGAGCTTGTCGGCGTCGTAGTTCGCCAGCAACTGTCCGGCCGACCCATCCGCGATCGCGCTGTCGGATTCCGAACGAGACCAGGCCCCTTCGAGAACGACATCGAGGTCAGCGTCGTTCGCCAGGCGCGCCGTGAGGCACGCGAGGCCGAGCTTTCTGTTCGGGAGCCCGGACATCGTACCGAACTCCCGTTCGATCAGGTCTGCCCCTATCCACAGCGACGAGCCGACGCGCCGCTCAGCGCCGATGGTCCAAGACGTGTGGTCGTCGCCTCTCGTACCCTTCCCTGCGAAGAGCCGCGCGCTCCATCGTTCTGTCGCGTAGAGGAGATTTGCACCTCGTCCAGACAGTGCTCGTGTCGCGACGTTGTGGAAGTCCGTGTGCACGTCGCCAAGCGAGGCTTTCCACTGTGAGCCGTTGACTCTCAGGTGCAGATAGCGGTCACTCCATTTCCTATCGTCGTTCGCGTCCCCATCGCGCATGAATTCAAGGTCCAGTTGCATCGTGGTTGCTTCCGACACGGCGCCCTCGCTCGACAACCTCACACTGTATCCCACGCAGCCGTCGTCCGTTCCCTCGGCCGACAGTGTCGTGCGAGCGGGCAAGCTGCGATAGCGACTCCGCTTGCTGACGGGTGTTTGGACCAAGGTGCTGACGCGAGCTGCTGCCCGGGCTTGCTGCGGACCGGCGGTGAGGTCACGTCCCTCCGGCGTTGCGGTGAGGGTCAGAAGGTGGCGCGATCCGTGGGTGGCCGCACGTGGGATGTGCGCGACGACGTTGACATCGCAGGCCTCGCCCGGCAGCAGCGTGACGTGGCGCGGACTCAAATCCGTCTGCCACTCGGGCACGGACGACAGGCTCAATCTGTACGCGTCGCTCGTGTTGCCGACATTCGTTACACGGAAGACGTGCGGTACACGTGCGCCAGGCTTTCCAGTGCCGCCGGGCGAGACTGGTTCGACGGTAACTCCGCGGCTCACGGTCACAGTGATTTCTTGGGAGGAAGATGCGAAGGCCTCACCTGTCGGGGACGCGACGAAGGCCACGACCTCGTAGGGTAGGTCGGCAGAGGCCTGAGGTGGTATCCAGACACTGAACGGAATCGTCGCGGATTCGGAGGGGCCGAGCAGTAGATCCCGCTCTGCACTGACCGGGGTCCAGCCAGGCGGCGGCACAAGTGTCACAACGACAGCGAGTCGGTCGCGCGATGTATTCTCGACTTCGTACCAGCAGGTAGCGAAGGCGCCGGCCTCCGACTCGGCGGCGGCCGGCGCTTGGAGAGTCACCAGAGAGGCCGGTGCACCCGGCGCCACCGCTCCCAGCCCGAACAGAGCCGAGAACAGAGTGATCGCCCACAGACACCTCAGGCCCGCACCGTCAGGTGTTTGCATGCCTGGGGGCGCGCCCTCTGGTTCTTGGGTGTTGCCCAGATGCTGGATGCCGGCCTCCTGTTCCTTGGCCGTCACCTCCGGCTACTCGGTGAGCTGGGTGAACACGAGGCCCAGGAAGTACCTCCCGGGTGTCGTGCACCAATCAACCTCGATCGAGAGATCGATCGTAACTGTCTCGTTCCCGCCGTTCGGGCGGGCGAGTACCAGAGCGTTGCAGTCCTCGAGACGGCGATAGGCTGAAGGGTTCTCGTAGTCGAGCTTCCAGAGCATGTCGGTCGATGGCTTTCCCTCGCCGAGCGGCGAGAAGGCGGGGCGCTCGGCTCGGACGTAGAGCGTCCAACCGCCACCGTCCTCGGGAGGTTCGACATGGATTTGTACAGCGTAGGCTCCCTTGGTCCTGCCCATCTCGCTCCGGCCGGCATCCAACGTGCCCTCGGCGACGAGGGGGAACATGACCCTGTGAGCGTCGGCCGAGAGCGATGTGGCGGCTCTGGACGTGTGAGGCCACAAAAAGAGCAGTGAGCCCACGGCAACAACGGAGATACGTGCGAGCAGCCGGCTGGGGGCGAGCAGCGTCCTTCGTCCGTTCGTGTCCGCACTCGCACACGCCTTCATCGGATCGCCTCCGATCTAGCGACTGGTTGGAGAAAGACTGTACTCGACGTGCAGCTCGTAGTTGCCGGGCGTGGTTCCCGTCCAGCTCATGGGGATCCGGAGCACAAGCTGAACCCGGCGCCCGTTCACGCACGATTCTCCGGAGGCAATCGGCGTCCAGACGTCCGACAGCTCAGAGAACGGTCGCTCCGCAGTCCGCCAGAGGAGTCGCCCCGGTCCGAGGTCCGAGCGGGAAGCATCAACAGTGACGTCCCCGGCCGAACGCGCACAGAGTTCCCAGGCACAGTTGCTGTGGATCGTCAGAGTGATCGGTTCCACGATATCCAGAAACCCCGCCGCGAGGTTCTCAGCCGTCGGGATCGGCGGCGCCAGTACCCAGGGGGTCGTCTCCAGCCGGACGATGGGAGGGACCATGACCTCTGCCTCGATGCGTAGCTCCTCGGCGCTTGCGTTCCCAATCGCCCCGCCGAGGGCGAGAACGAGGACGGCGGCGGCCGCCCGCGACAGCGGTGATCTTGCCGGAATCTGGCTCATCATCGTCAATCCTCGGAGTCATCGAGGCAGGACGGCTGGTCTTCGCGTTCGTTCGAAGGCGGGAGATCTGAACCGGGGCCGGTGAGGCCCGGCAGGAGGCCTTCGCTCGTGACCCGGAAGACTGCGTCCCCCGCCACCAGGTGGTCGCCGCCGAAGTCGACGACGGCGAGCGCCGTGTA
>JAUVLP010000135.1 GCA_030600655.1 Candidatus Eiseniibacteriota bacterium | reverse complement strand
TCTATGAGTACGACGATACTGCCAATCACCGCTACATCGTTCAGTTTGACGCGAACGTGCACTACGGTGGCTCAAACCCGGAGACCTTCGAAGTCATCCTGTACGATCCCACTTACCACCCAACTTCATCCGGAAACGGCGAGATCGTCTTCCAGTATGAGGACGTAAGGAGCATCGGGGCCGCTACTGTCGGGATCGAGAATCATGCTGAGACCGACGGCATCCAATATGTCTACAACGGCAACTACGATGACAACGCCGCTGCGATCGTCAACGGGATGGCCGTCAAATTCACGACCGAATCTCCGGATCAAGCTGACGTATGGCTCGCGGTCGATGGTCAGACTATCGACGACTCGACCGGCGGTGACGGCGATGGGATTGCGGAACCGACCGAGACTTTCAATCTCATCCTCACACTGGTGAACAGCGGTGCTTCCACTGCCTCGAACGTAACGGCCACAATCTCTACGACCGATCCCGATCTGATCATTGTCGACAGCACAGCTGATTTCGGGAACATAGCCGGCAGCGGGACGGGCGACAATGTCGCCTCGCCGTTCGTGGTCACAGTATCTGGTGCACCGAGCGACGAGACGGCTGAGCTTGATCTGCACATCTACACAGGGAGCCGCTACGATGCATATGACATCGTAACAATCACCATCGATCTCACCGGAACCGGCATTGAGGATCCGGAGATCCCGCTCGCCTTCGCTCTCAGACAGAACTATCCGAACCCGTTCAGGGGCGGCACGGCACTGGCATTCGCTCTGCCCAGACCGGCAGAAGCGAGGCTCGATGTCTACAACGTCGCCGGCAGGAAGGTCATGACTGTCGTGAGCGGGGACTTCCCGGCAGGCGATCATCTTGTGACGTGGGACGGCACCGACGCACGTGGCGCCAAGGTCCCCGCCGGCATCTACTTCTACCGCTTCGAAGCCGGCGGATTTGAGAGCACGAAGAAGATGATCCTCTTGAAATAGCGTCAACGCGATCGGAGTACCGAACCAATGTGGAAAGGGGCCGCCCGAATCACTTCGAGCGGCCCCATCTGTTTGCGTATCCGTGCTGCTGAACGTTTACTTGAGAAGAACCATTCTCGACTCGAGCAACTCGTCGCCGGTCTCCAGGCGGTAGACATAGACACCTGAGGCGACGGCCGCGCCGGCCGAGTTGGTGCCGTCCCACATCACCTGGTTCAGTCCGGCCTCGTATTCGCCGTCGGCCGCAACCTTCACAAGCCTGCCCGACACATCGAAGACCGACACCTTCACGTGACCCGCCGCCGGCATCGCGAATGCGATCTCGGTCATCGGATTGAACGGGTTCGGGTGGTTTCCGTAGAGCACCAGTGCAGCCGGCACATCGATGATGCCGGTTGACTCAACGTGCAACGTGACCGGCACAACTACCCGTGGGCCGCCGTTTGAATCGATAAGGAGATCAGCGTAGTAGTCACCTTCAGACATGTCCGTGGCATCGAACTGGATCTCGATATCGGCGGTCTGTGAGGCATTGATGGAACCGCTGGCCGGAACAGCGGCAAGCCAGTCAACCGGCACGAAGATCGAGAAGGGAGCATCACTCACGTCCTCGATCGGCGGCACGGTCTCGCCAATGATTCTCACAAGGCACTCGTCCGAAGCATCGGCAGCGATCGTCCAGGTGTGACTGCCATCGTTCGGCGTTGTTCCGGCAATGTCATACCACGAGGCGCCGTTGTCGGTCGAATAGCTCAGCGCAACTGCCGCGAACGCACCGGACCAGGTCCAGATGACCTCGTGTGGATCACCTATGCCCCACACCTCGTCACCGTTAGGAACGGCCAGAGTGATCGTCGGACCGTCAGGTCCACCGAGCGTCACCGTGCCGCTCACCGCGTGCGGTGGGGCGCCATGGTCGTCACCTGTCAGCGTGAAGTCGATCTCAAGATCTCCACTGAAAGCCCCGTCGATCGTAACATTCACGGTCGCCAGCGCTATCTCGTATGGGTAGATGGTGTTTGAGCTGTCACCTATCCAATCCACGGAGACCCCATCCCCTGTCGTTCCGTCCCAGAGCAGTTCTCTGCTCGAAAGCGAAGGAGAGAAATTGGTGCACGTATTCACTGTGACACCAGTGGGGAAATTGAGCGAGATGGCCTCGATCCGCTCGTTGTTCGAGCTCCCGTTGTAAGCGGAGAAAATGATATCCACTGTCGTTCCCGGTGTGTACTCGGTCGGATCGGCGGTTAGGGTGGAGCCGGTGAGATTCCTTGCGCTTCCGCCATCCACGATGTCGATCTGGTAATCCAAGACAGAGAGAGCCTCGCCGATATTGCTGATATAGAGCGTTCGACTGGTCGTCTCACCAGGCTCAAGCGTTACATCAAAGCTCGCGGGGCTGATATCAGCAATGGGGATGTAAGACGGCCCCACTGTGACCGTACCGAAGTACGGCATCGCATTGAACGATGTCACCGTAAGGACGAGGTTGTCGCCGCCGCCGAGCGTCCCCGAGATCGAGATCGCCGCTGCACCGCTCGCGTCCGTGAGCGCAGACCCATAGAGAACGCCATCGTAATAGAGTGCGCAGAGCGCTCCCTCGACACCCACAGCCTCTACATCGAACGTACCGGCTCCCGAGTCGATCTCGCCGTCGTGGATCACGGTAAGAGAGGCCGGCGTGTCCGTCGATACCCTTAGTGATGGATCGCCGAAGACGATCCACGTATTGAACATGTTCACACCATCGGTGCCGTATGTGTCCATCATCTTGCAGCTGCCGTTAAAGCAGAGGCCGCCGAAGGTACGCTTGTCCCCTCCCACGAGCAGGTCGGCTATCTCGTCCTGCCCCTCCATGGGAGGATTCCACGACTGGTTGATGGAAGACATGTAGGTTCCGATGGCGCCGGTCGGCTCGCTGCCGTTGGTTGCCCTGAGCCACACTTCACCGAAGCACGTGTAACTCGCGAACTTGCCGTTCACACAAGCGACGGAAATGATGAATGGAAGCATGTTGTCGTTTGTGAGCGCGTTGACATGGCTTGTGGAGAAACCTGTCGAGCTCCAGCTGTATGTAGAACCGTGGCCGCAGTAGTTGATAACACTCCGACCGCCGTTCAGACCGTTCGTGACCATTGCGGCCGTCCCGGTCGGATCGTAGATCTGATCTACTTCCGTATATGTGAAACCGAGAAGATCGGCCCGAATGTTGTCGACGTGCACATTATCGTATTCACCGTCATCACCCGGACCCTGATTTGACGCAACACCCATGCCCTTGTGGTACCACGCACTGCCCGACTGCGGGTACTTCTCGTACTCCACACTCCGAAGGACCTGCGTCTCCACCTCTGCCACAGCCTCCGCGGAGAAACGGCCCACAAACAGGTCCGGGTAGGTGTCCGAACCTGCAACCAGTGAGTAGCTGGGGTCCGACGAGCCGCCCGATGCGCTCAGAGTGGGCACCTGGGCCGCGTCGCCAACCAGAAGAACAAATGCGAGACCGTTCGTATCGTAGTAGTTCTGTATGTAGCTCTCGATGCCCGCAGCGGTGCTGCCGGCGTCCGTCACGCTCACTATCTCACAGGGGACGCCCATCTGCTTCTTCCACTCGACAAACGGTTCCATGGCCGTCATGAAGCTCCCGTAGGAGATGACGAGCATGTTACCGACCTCGCCGACCGATGCGTACCGGTCAAACCTCACATGGTCGTAGTTGAGGAAGTGCCGGGAGTAGATGCGCTCGAATTCGGCCACTCTGGATTCGTTCGGATTGCGCTCGAGCACATTGACATGCCCTGAGCCGGTGGAGTAAGCCTCCACGACGACACTCGTGTAGACTCTCAGCGTCTTCGTAGCAGGATTGTACTGGACTGGATTAAGGACAACCGTGAGGCCTCTCACATCACGCATGATGTACGGCTCGCGAGCGTGAACCACCTCTTCAGGGAACCAGCGATCGGTCTGATAGAACGAATCGAAATCGTATGAGACCGTGGAGGGATCTATGTTCCTTGTGATGACGCCCTTCGACGGCGCCACGGGAACATCCTCGAAGTCTATGTAGCTCGTCCCCAGCACGCGCACATCCATCGCCGCGTTGTCGGGAATAATGATGCTCCTGGCCACAACCGGAAGCCCGGGGAACCCCCTCTCCAGCATCTTACCTTCCGCACCGACGGTGATCTCGTAGTACATGTCGCCATCGATGTCCACGGGGCTCTTGCTGAAACTCCCGAACTCGTACTCGATGACGGTCCGGGCACCGTCCGCCACAACTATGCTCACAGCAACCGCATCCACGCCACTGTTCAGCGTCACGGTCTCAGCCGCAACTCCGAATGCGAACAGAACGGCAATGATCAGCGCCAACCCTGCTATCCGCAAGATACACCCTCCAGCTTGAGGTGACAGGCCAATGCAATGCAATGCAATATGAGTCATAAGACCGTAATCCACAACTGATTACGCCCTCAGAAACACATCTGAGTGCATATATTATACCACAGAACCGCAATTTGTCATTACCAATTCGATCGCACCCGCCGCTCATACATGATGCAAGCGGAGGGTTCCGGGTGTCCTGCAATGCTGCAAACCACTTCATCTGGCTGTTCGAACCGGAACCAGGAACGGAAGCGGGGCCCACCGTGCCGGTGGACCCCGTTTCCCGTGTTTGTATCAGATCCGGATCCTATTTCAGAAGGACCATCTTCGTGCTGCCCGTGAAGCCGTCCGCCATCATCCGGGCGAAGT
>JAUVLP010000020.1 GCA_030600655.1 Candidatus Eiseniibacteriota bacterium | reverse complement strand
ACGGCGCACCGCCTCACGGGGGAATCGCTCCCGGACTCGACCGGATCGTGATGATGCTGACCGGCGAAGACTCGATCAGGGACGTCATAGCGTTTCCGAAGACTTACAAGGGCTTGTCGTTGATGGACGGTTCTCCTTCGGAGCTTGAGCAGGAGGTAATGGAGGAGCTTCACCTCAAATTCACGAAGTAGCCACCGAGGATCCCGTTAAGAGCCCTAAGGCTAGGCCTGTTCAGGAAATGAGGCTTGACAGTTGTTCAGCGCTTTGGTACGTTCTTCACCAAGCGAAGTCGATTCAAGCGGCGCGCTGACGGTGGATGGCGCGTACGAAGTTAGTTTGTCTGCTGGAAGGGGGTGCCACGAGATGGCAAGAACGACTGGGAGAGTCATTGCTCTCGCATCGCTTTTGCTTGTCCTGATGGTGTTTGTGATGGGCTGTGGACCTAAGCCTCCGTGCGACGGTGCGGATGTGACCACGGTTCAGGGTGCTCAGGACGAGAGTGATGCAGCGTTGACGGAACTCGACACCGCGCGTAGTGAGCGGGCCGAGCTCGAGGCCGATGTGGCCAAGACCAGAAGTGATATTGCTGAGCTGGAAGGCCAGCCCGCAGCACTTGAGGCTCGCCTCCATGAGTTGAAGAAGGGGAGCGGGCGCTAGCCGGCCGCGAAACGCGAAGGAAGGAGACTAGACCAATGTTGCGCAGGACATCAGTTGCACTGGTCCTCCTTGTAGGCCTCGCCCTCGTGACCGGCTGTGGTTCTGGAATTCAGAGGACCGCAGACCCGAGCGCCGGCGATTTCTACACGGAGGAAGAGTACCAGAAGCTCTCGAAGGATCAGAGAGAGGCCTACTGTTCTGATCTTCTCGGCGAGTACGAGGAGGTGCAGGACGACGCCGCACAGGCCAGAGATGACATCGGCAAGGAGCAGAGAGCGTCCGCCGAGTTGGACGCCGAGATGGCCATGCTTGTTCCCAGACTCAGAGAACTCAAGGGCGAAGTCGATGCCCTGAATGGAGAGATCTCGTGGTATGAGGGTCTGCCGAGAGTCTATGTTGTTCAGAAGGGCGATTTCCTCTACAAGATCTCTGAAATGGATGCGATCTATGGCGACCCACTCAAGTGGAAACGCATCTACAGAGCGAACCGCGAGCTGATCGAAGATCCTAATCTCATCTATCCGGATTGGGAACTGACGATTCCGAGAGATTGGCCGCACAGCTATACAGTCAAGATCGGCGAGAATCTCTGGCGGATCGCCGGCTACTGGGAGATCTACGGAGACGCGACGATGTGGTCCCGGATCTACGAGGCCAATCAGGCCGAGATCCCGAACCCCGACGTCATTCAGCCAGGCCAGATCCTTACGATCCCGCGCTAGGGGATTCGCTGATACCGATCTAACCGGTTCAAAGCCGGGGGTCGGATCTCGAACGGGGATGTGTGGCGATCCCGGAGGGAGAGTCACTCGGCTACCGGAACTCCATTGCAGAACGGGCTCTTGGCCCCCGGCAGCGCCGTGGCGGTCGGGAGCCCGATTGCATAGGCCCGCTGGGAATTTCGGGGATCAATGGTGGCGTCTCGAGCGCATACGCGGGTGAGGTTCCGTTGAAACGAAAGATATTTGTTGCAGACATAGACTCGGTCCATCTTTACGGGCGGAACGACGTCAATCTTCGGCTTGTGCAGGATTCGTTCAAGGCGCGCGTGACCGCGCGTGGCGGCGAGATCACTGTCTCAGGCGATGACCCCGATGCTGCCCTCGCAGAGACGGTTCTCAATGAGATGGCGAAGCTCGTGCGTATGGGTCGGACTGTACGCCGCGAGGACGTGGAGTACGCCATCAGCATGGTTAGATCAGGCAGGGTTGGGGAACTGTCGCGCTTTCACGAAAGCGAGAAAAGATTGAAGGACCTCAAGAAGCCGGTCGAACCGCGGACTGTGGGGCAGCAGGCATACGTCGAAGCGCTCAAGCATCACGATATCGTCGTGGCAATCGGGCCTGCCGGCACGGGAAAAACTTATCTGGCCGTCGCGATGGCCGTGGCTGCGCTCAGGCGGAAAGAGGTGGAGCGGATAGCTCTGGTTCGCCCGGCGGTCGAGGCCGGTGAGAGCCTTGGGTATCTCCCGGGCAACTACCAGGAGAAGATCGCACCGTATCTCCGGCCGCTCTACGACGCCCTCCGTGACATGATGGATCCGGAGAGGGTGAAGCGCCTGATCGAGGTCGGAACGATCGAGGTCATTCCGCTGGCATATATGCGGGGCAGGACACTGAACGACGCGTTCGTCATACTGGACGAGGCGCAGAACAGCACAATGCCGCAGATGCAGATGTTCCTGACCAGACTTGGATTCAATTCGCGCGCCGTGATCACGGGAGACATCACTCAGATCGACCTTGCCAACAGAGAAATGTCGGGTCTGGTGAAGATCCAGGATGTGCTGTCCGGGATCGATGGAATCAAATTTGTCTACCTTACGGAGAGCGATGTTGTGAGGCACAGGCTTGTACGTGAGATAGTGAAAGCATTCGACAGATATGCACGAGCGAAGAACCAGCCAAGCGCATCACATGAACGCGAAGGGAGCGACTGATGGCAAGATGGTTCCGCCAGAAACAGGAGCCCCGAGTCAGAGCGGATCGCGTGAAGCTCAGCGGCGGCTCCGACGGCGAACGGCATGACTGGGCGGCTCACAGGAACAACCTTCTCTTCGGACTCCTGCTCATCGCGGGATTCATCACCGTTCTGGAGTTTCTGTTTCCCCAGGCCGTGCCGGCGACCGAGAGCGAGATCAAGGCCGGCCAGGTGTCGAGCGAGGACGTGATCGCTCCGTTCGACTTTGACGTGCTGAAGACCGCCGACGCGCTCGAGCAGGAACGAAAGATGGCTGCGGATGACGTGGTCCCCGTGTTTCGTTACGATAGAGCATCCAGTGTGGAGAGCACAACGCGCTTTGGCCGGCTCCTCGAACAGGTCTACGACATCCGAGGGGGCAGTGAGCTACCGCAGCAGAAACTCGAGATGCTGGGGCAGCTCGGAACCACATTCAGCGATGCCTCAAGCAGAATCCTTCTCGACGCTACCCGGGCGGAGAAGGTAGAAGAGCGCGCCAGAGAGATCATGTTGGTGTTGTACGATCGGGGCATCCTGAGCGAGCGCGGTACGCCGCCGCTGAAGCCTGACGACACAGTGATGCTGATCAAGGGCAACGATGAGTTGGTGGTCCGCATCCAGTCGTTCATTCCAGCGCGGCTCGTAGTCGAGATGGTGCAGAGCGAGGCCGCGAGAACGTTTGATGATCCCGAAATGACGATTACGGTGAAGGAGATCCTGATTCCGTTTCTTGAGGGCAATGTCGTCTATGACGTTGAGGAGAACGCGCAGAGAAAAGAGGCGGCCAGGGCCGTAGTCATCGAATCGACCGGTCGTGATTTCAAGAAGGATGAGGTCGTCCTTCAGGAGGGAGAGAGGATCACCGACGAGCACATTGTTGCCATCCTCTCGCTCGAGAGCAAGCGTGCAGAACTCCTGATTCAGGAGGCGGGTTACCTTCGCTTCTTCCCTCGTGTCGGGAGAATCCTTGAAGCGGCGCTTCTTCTGGGTGTGTTCATCCTTTATGTTCTGGCGCGCAAGCGACGCATGGTCACAGAGATACGATATCCCATCCTTTTCATGATCCTCGTGACGATCGTAATGGCGGGTGCGTCCATAGTGGGGCGCATTCCGGAAGCGCCGTCCTACCTTGTGCCTATCGCTATCCTTGCGATGTTCGCGTCGATGCTCTTCGATTTTGAGACATCTGTCATTGCGACGGTTGTGACGGTCGTGCTGGTGGCAGTCTACACGAACTTCGGTCTGCCTTTCATCTTCGTGTCGATATCAGCAGGGATGGTTGCTGCGTATTCAGTGCGGCGCGTCAGACACAGAGAGGATTTCTACTGGTCGGGAATCAAGGTTGTCGGCGCGTATGCGCTCGCGATAGCGATCGCCGACGTCTCGATGGTGGATGTGGGGGTTCCCACTCTGACAAGAATGGGATGGGGGGGACTGAACGCGTTTGTCAGTATGGGCATCGTCATCGTGGCTTTGCCGCTCTTCGAGCGCGGATTCAAAGTGACTACAGACATCACCCTTCTCGAACTTGGGGACATGAACAAACCTTTGCTGAGACGGATGGCGATGACCGCGCCTGGAACATACCACCACAGCATTGTCGTGGGCAATCTGGCCGAAGCGGCCGCCGAAGCCATCGGTGCGAACGGGCTTCTGGCGCGTGTCGGCGCCTACTATCACGATATCGGCAAGCTGGTCAACCCCGGCTACTTCATTGAGAACCAGCAGGGACTCGACCATACCCAGAGCAAACATGTCGGTCTCAAACCCAAGGTGTCGAGCCTCATAATACAGGCGCACGTCAAGGACGGCGTCGAGCTGGCGCGCAAGGAGAAGCTGCCCGAACCGATCATCGATATGGTCCGCGAACATCACGGCACAAGTGTTATGGAATTCTTCTACAACAGGGCCGCGGAGGACAGCGAGGATCCAAGAGAAGTCAGTGAGGGTGAGTACAGCTACCCTGGCCCGAGGCCTCGGAGCAAGGAATCAGCCATCCTCATGCTCGCCGATCTTCTGGAAGCCCGCACTAGATCAATAGGCGAGTCTTTGACATCCAAGCGTATCGAGGCTGAGGTAGATGAGGCCATTGAGAAGAGGTGGCGAACACACCAACTGGACGATGCCGAGCTGACCCTCTCCGATCTGAGGAAGATCCGCGAGGCGTTTTTCCGTGTGCTCATAGGCATGTTCCACCAGCGAGTCAAGTATCCGGACCAGAAGGCCGGGGAGTCCGGAGAGGTTACTGTCGAAGCGACCGGCGCTGCAGATGCCGATAATACCGAGAACCCCGGAGGCGCAGGCAAGGCTGACGATTCCGAAGGCATGGGCAAAGCTGACGATCCTTGGGATGGGTAGAACGTGGCTCTCAAGATCATGAACAGACAGAAGATCGTTGAAATCGACATGCGTGCCGTGCGGCGCCTTGTGAACGCCGTGCTCGAGGAATACGGGCGTGCCGACTCCGATCTCACGATTCTTTTCACCGACGACACATTCCTTCGGAAGCTTAATCTGGAATTCCGTGGGATTGACAAGACGACGGATGTATTGTCCTTCGCGATGATGGAGGGGGATGGATCTGTTGGCCCCTCTGAAGCGGAGACCATTCTGGGCGACGTGATGATATCTGTCGAGCGGGCGTCAGTCCAGGCACGACGATACAAGAAGCCGGTGGGGCATGAGATACTGAAGCTGGCGGCGCACGGTGTGCTGCATCTTATCGGCTTCGATCACGCCTCTACAGACGAACGCAAACGGATGCGCCGCATCGAGAACAGGCACATACAGACCGTTCTCGATCGGACGTAGAAAATGCCAATGCTATATCTCGTGGGTGCAGGTGCAGGATTCGTTGCCCTGCTGTATCTATCAGCCATCTTCTCGGGATCTGAGACAGCCTTCTTCTCTCTATCCCGTCTGGACATCGGTGAGATGGAGAAGAACGACCGTGTGCGGTCGCTTCTCGATCACCCGGACCGTCTTCTCATAACCATCCTGCTGGGTAACACCCTGGTCAATGTCGCCGTCGCGTCTCTTGGCGCCGTCGTCGCCCTTAGCTTTGCGCGCGCACACGGCTATTCCGAGCCCGTCAGCATCGCTCTTGAGGTGGGCGTGGTCACATTTGTGATTATCGTGGTGAGTGAAATCGCTCCGAAGATGTACGCCATCGAACGCAATATCGACTTCGCTCGACGGAGCAGCCCGGTGCTCAAGGCTGTCGGTAACGTGCTCTCTCCCGTCGTGAGCATGCTCCACGCCATGGCGTCGAGACTTGGGGGTGGGGAAACTGGGGCGGACCGGCCTTTCGTGACCGCCGAGGAGCTTCGCACGATCGTCGCGATAAGCGAGCACGACGGCACGCTGGACGAAGAAGAGCGAGACATGATCGATAGCGTGATGGAGTTCGGCGACACGATAGTGCGCGAGCTCATGGTACCGCGGGTGGATGTCGAGGGTCTTGAGGAGACGACGACCGTCAGTGAAGCCATCGCTCTGGTTCGCGAAGTCGGACATTCTCGTTTGCCGGTCTATCGCGACGATCTGGATCATGTTGTGGGCGTTCTCTATGCAAAGGACCTTCTTAGGATCGATCCCGGGAGCGGGGGAAGACAGCCGGTATCGGGGTTGGTCCGAGAGGCGTATTTCACCCCCGAGACCAAGAACGCGGGCGAGCTTCTACGGGAGCTGCAGCGCAGGCGGACACATATCGCGATCGTGATCGATGAGTACGGCGGAAGCGCCGGTGTGATCACGCTCGAGGATCTCATAGAGGAGATAGTTGGTGAGATCCGGGACGAGCACGACGAAGAGAAGCAGCTTCTGCAGGTACTCGACATGAACACGCTCATCGCCGATGGTTCCATACGACTCGAGGATCTTGAGGATGAGCTTGGAGTGGTTGGGCTCTCCGGTGATACCATCGAGACACTCGCCGGGTATCTGCTGGAGGCTTTCGGACGCATCCCGTCCAAGGGAGAGAAACTCGAGCGGGATGGCCTTGAATTCACGATTGATGATGTGGAAGAACAGAGAATTACGAGTGTGAGAATCGTGAAGCAGCAGCAACCGGCGGACGACGACGAGGAGGAGAAATGATCATAACCTCTCTCACCGTCGGCGGATTGCTGCTCTCCGCCTTCTTCTCCGGGTCGGAGACCGCTCTTATCTCCATCAACTGGATACGTCTTGAGCACTGGATTGAGAAGGGCAAGCGAGGCGCCCGTCCGCTCGAGAAGTTCGTATCAGACCCGCAACGACTGCTCGGGACTACGCTCGCGGGGACCAATATTGCGACCGTGATGACGTCATCCCTGATGTCTTGGAGGTTATCGGAAAGCCTGCACGATTGGCAACCGGGCATGGTTGCGCTCGTGTCTACCGCGATCGTAACGCCGGTGCTTCTTGTGTTGGGTGAAATAGTTCCAAAGATCATCGGTCGACGTCACAGCGATAGCATTACGCTAAAAGTCGTGTTCCCGCTCAGATTCTTCTACTGGCTGCTTAGCCCGATCATCTGGGTGACAACCGGGATTGCACGTGGAATTCTCCGTCTCCTGGGTGTCCGTGTGACCGAGTGGCGGAGACGTCTAACGAAGGAACAGTTGCGGGTTCTTCTCACAAGCGAAGGTGAGATCGCGGGTGCCGTAGACAGGGAAGAAACGAGGCTTCTATCCGGGGTCTTCGAGTTCGCGCTGACGATGGTTGGGGAGGTCATGGTTCCGAGGACGGACATCGTTGGGATACCCCCCGGATCGACGGTCGGCGCGGCAGTGACTCTCATATGCGAGCACGGGTTCTCGCGGCTTCCCATTATCTCCGAGGACAGAGATCATATCGAAGCGATGATCCACTCGCGCGATCTTCTCGGCCTGGCGCACGAGCAGGAACTGGACGACGTTGTTCGCCAGGTGTCTCACGTGCCGGAGACCAAGACATGTGACGAGCTCTTCCGCGAGTTACAGGCAAGGCGGCAACACATGGCAATAGTTGTCGACGAGCACGGTAGCATCGCCGGTATCGTGACACTGGAAGATCTGCTTGAGGAACTTGTCGGTGAGATAGAGGACGAATACGACATCAGGGAATCACTTGTCCGGCGCATTGATCATAATCTGTTCATGGTCGACGGGCGGGCCGAGATAGATGATGTTGAAGAGGCATTAGGTCTGAAGCTACCCGGGGGTGATTACAACACCGTTGCCGGCCTCGTTCTCAAAGAGCTCGGGAGGATCCCGGATGTGGGTGATGAGCTGGTCATTGGTGACCTCGATTTCAGGATCATTTCGGCGGGGCAGACGAGGATAGGGAAGGTGAGGATCAAAAGACGATGAGTGAGAACGAACGAGAGAACCGAATCCCGGTCCCGGATGATCACCCCGGGGAGCCCTGTGTGGCCGAGTCGCACGCTGCACCTGCGGCTCCCAGCAGTGCCGGCCATGACCGCGAGCACTGGAGATTTGGACGCGTCATCAGGAGATATCTCTTCACCGGCCTTCTCGTCATACTTCCGATAACCATCAGTGTTTTCGTTCTCTGGCAGCTCTTCTTCACACTCGATCATATCCTCGGACGATTCGTCATAAGATACTACGGGCGCGGGATTCCCGGCATAGGTCTTGTAGTGCTCATCGCGATCATTATGGTTGTCGGTGCTGTTGCGAGCAATTTTATCGGGCGCCGAATGCTCGGATTGTGGGAGCGATTCATAGACAGGATTCCGCTCGTACGGTGGATCTACGGAACAACCAAAACGGTCTTCGCAACCGTGTTGCAGGAAGACTCTACCAGTTTTCGGAGAGTCGTTCTGATCGAGTTTCCGCACAAGGGGATCTACTGTCTAGCGTTCATCACGGCCGAATCCGGCGGCCTCATGGAGAACGTTGTCGGCAAGAAACTGGTGTCGGTCTTTCTTCCAACGACACCGAATCCAACATCAGGGTACTTCCTCCTGGTTCCGGAGGAGGATGTGCGGTCCCTGAGTATGTCTGTGCAGGATGGACTCCGGTACGTGGTTTCGGCCGGTGTGTTGGCGGACGAGGGGCGCGCCAAAGGGTAACTCGGTATCTGTGATGCCGGGATAGTTGCCCAGAGTGACAATGTGGCAGTCCCGCAAGGTGGCAGCCGCGCAAGGTAATGAGGCGGCAGTCGCGCAAGGTGGCAGTCCCGCAAGGCAACGAGGTGGCAGATGGCGGACGTGCACAGCGATGACAGGATAGTCCTCGACCCGGAGAGCGGGTCCGCCTCCATGGCGGATGCTCTCAGAGGACTCCATCCGGCCGACATTGCCATCGCGCTCGGGCAGCTGGACGGAGAGACAACGAAGTCCGTCCTTGCTGAGCTTGACACAGAGACGAGTGCCGACGTTCTTATTCACCTTGATGAGCACTCCCGTAGTGAGGTCCTTGATGCTCTCGGTCCGGTTGAGATCGCGGATATCACACACGAGCTGGAATCGGATGACGCTGCGGACGTTGTCGGCATGCTGGCGGAAGAGCTTCAAGGGGAAGTTCTCTCCCGGCTTGAGGATGAAGACCGCCGCGCCGTAGAAGAGCTTCTCAAGTACACGGACGAGTCGGCCGGTGGCATTATGGCATCGGAGCTTGTTTTCCTTAAGAGCGGCTCGACGGTGAAAGACGCGATCGAGCTGATCAGGAAGGCGGCCGATGAGGTAGATGACATTCACAACGTCTATGTGACGGACGGAGACCGGAGGCTCGTAGGAGTTCTGTCTCTCAGGGATCTGGTACTGGGGGGAGCAGAGACCCAGCTGTCACAGATAATGGATCAGGACGTCGTGTCCGTCTCCACGGATATGGACCAGGAAGACGTGGCCCGGGTTTTCAGGAAGTACGACCTTGTCGCGATTCCCGTCGTGGCGCCTGACGGGAAACTTGTGGGGCGAATCACGGTGGACGACATTATCGATGTTATTCACGAGGAGGCTGAGGAGGACATGAGCCTCATGGCCGGTACTCGTGAGGACGAGTTGCACGAGGATTCGGCATTCAGAGTCTCCAGGATTCGCCTCCCGTGGCTCATCATAGGTGCAATCGGCGGCCTCGGATCCGCATTGGTGATGCGCCACTTCAGCCTCTCGCTTGAGAAGGTGATCGCCCTTGCCTTCTTCGTCCCGGTCATTACGGCGATGGGTGGAAACGTCGGCCTTCAGACCTCAACGATCATAGTGCGCAGCATGCACTCCGAATTCGGTCTCTCTGGAGCGGCACGGGAACGCCTGGGGAAGGAATGGCGAGTTGCCATCTTGAACGCAATCGTTCTCGGCGCCGGCATGTGCGCGGTCGTCGGATTCTGGCTCGGCGACTGGCATGTTGCCGCCGTCGTCGGCTGCTCGCTCGCTGCGGTGATCCTCGTGGCTGCCACTCTCGGGACGCTTATACCATTCGCCTTGAGAGGCATGGGAATAGACCCTGCAGTTGCACAGGGCCCATTCGTGACAACACTCAACGACATTATCGGGATCCTCGTCTACCTTGGCATGGCGAGTACCTTCCTTACTCGAATCACGTAGATCCGGAGCGGGCGTTCAGAATGGCACCGGTTAAATCCAGAGTCATCGTGCTTCGGAGCTACAAGCTCGGTGAGACGAGCAAGATCGTGGTGTGCTATACTCGCGAATATGGGAAGTTGCGCCTCGTGGCGAAGGGTGGGCGGAAGGGTGGTGGCCGTTTCGGGGCTGCCCTGGAGCCATTGATGGTTTCCAGTGCGGTCTTCTATCCAAAAGAGGGGGGAGGTCTCTCGCTCCTGTCGGGGGCTGAGATCGAGACGGAATTTCCATCAATGAGGCGCGACGTGGTCCGCATGGCGTACGGCAGCGCTCTTGTGGAACTCGTTGACCGTCTGGTCCACGAGCGAGAGAGCGATAGAGGCCTCTTTGATTGCATTGAGCGCTCGCTTGCAGAGGTGGAACAGGCGGAGGAAGAACAGCTCGACGATGTGCTGTGGCGCTTTGAGCTGAACCTGGCCGCTGCCCTCGGCTATAGTCCCGAGCTCTCCATGTGCGTTAAGTGTGGTAACGCCGACGGCCGCGTGGCCGGCTTCAGCTCGACGCTTGGAGGTCTGGTCTGTGCGAGATGCGCAGCGTCCGGACCCGACGTCGCATTGACGACGGTCGCCGTGGCAGCAGTGCTCAGACTCATCGCCGCCAATGTCCGGTCGGGGTCGACCGCCGGCGTTGGTGACCGGATGACTCGCGCCGAACGCGATGATATCACACGAGCCCTCCACGAGTTCCTTGAGGAGCAGGGTGGGCAGCGGCTCACAATCAAATCCATGGACTTCCTGGCGCAGATCAGGAGGCTCGACGGTGTGGGAACAGAGACAGGGCAGGACAATGGCTGAGAAGACAGAAGGACTACTGTTTCAGGACATCATATTGCGGCTTCAGGATTACTGGGCGGAGTACGGCTGTGCGATTCTGCAGCCGTACAATTCCGAGGTTGGAGCAGGCACATTCAACCCCGCGACCTTTCTGAGGTGCTTGGGTCCCGAGCCGTGGAAGGCGGCGTATGTCGAGCCGTCCCGGCGACCCAAGGACGGACGTTACGGGAAGAATCCAATTCGCATGCAGCAGTTTCTGCAGTACCAGGTTCTTCTGAAGCCGGCGCCGGATGACGTGTTGGATCTCTACTTCAGGAGTCTCGAAGCGATCGGCATTGACCGCAGGAAACATGATTTGAGACTCGTGGAAGACGATTGGGAGTCACCGACACTAGGGGCGGCCGGGCTTGGTTGGGAGGTCTGGATAGATGGAATGGAGATCACGCAATTCACATATTTCCAGCAGGCTGGAGGTATGGAGCTGGACGTCGTCTCATCAGAGATAACCTACGGGCTTGGGAGGATCGCGACGTTTCTTCAGGGAGTTGACAGCTTCTTCGAGCTTGAGTGGGCGCCCGGCATATCGTTTGAAGAACTCAATCGCAGGCACGAGATCGAGTTCTCAGAGTTCAATTTCGAAGAGGCCGATGTCCCATTTCACCGGGAGCTCTTTGACCGCTTTGAATCGGAGGCGCATCGTCTCCTCGACAAAGGTGTCCTGACTCCAGGGTACGACTATGTGCTGAAGTGTTCGCACGCCTTCAACGTGCTCGACGCACGTGGCGCCATAAGCGTGACCGAACGGACCGGCTACATCGCGAGGGTTCGGAAGCTGGCGAGGAAGACGGCCATTCTCTATGTGGAGCAGCGCAAGGAACTAGGCTATCCCCTGCTGTCCGAAGATGAGAGGGCGCGCCTTCTCGATGATGGGGAACGTGTGGTGGAAGGGGGGGGCAGCTGATGGCCAGGAACCTGCTTTTCGAAATAGGTGTTGAGGAGATTCCAGCATCGTACATCTCGCCTGCCATCGAACAACTCGCGGTGGCGGTGGAGCAGGAGCTTCGCGATGGACGATTGAGCTTCGGGAAAGTTCGGACGTTCGCGACTCCCAGACGTCTGGCCATCATCGTGTCTCAGGTGGCCGACGAACAGGAAGACGTGGAAAGAGATGTGGTTGGTCCTCCGGCCCGAGTCGCGTTCGCTGAGGATGGCACGCCGACCAGGGCAGCCATTGGCTTTGCGGAAGCGCAGGGCGTGAATGTGGCAGACCTCGAGGTGCGCGACACGGGCAAGGGTGATTACGTGCACGTGCATGTGGTTGACCGGGGCCGTTCATCCGGCGATGTTCTGCCCGAGCTGCTGCTTGCAGCCGTCGATTCGATAAGCTTTCCGAAGACCATGCGGTGGGGAACAGCCGTGCGCTTCGCCCGTCCCGTCAGATGGCTCGTCGCAATGCTGGATGGCATCACCCTTGACGTGGAATACGCCGGCGTTCATGCGCTACCTGAGACGTGGGGGCACAGGCATTGGTCGCCGGGGCCTCATCCGCTCGCCGGCGCTGAGGACTACGTGAGCGTTCTGGAAAGGAACTACGTCATTGCCGATGCCGGTGTGAGGCGGTCGTTGATCATCGCCGCTGCTGAGAAGGCGGCAGAGGAGTGCGGTGGCTCGCTTGTCAGAAACGATGCCCTTCTGGACGAGGTAACCTATCTGGTCGAGTACCCGTCGCTTTTCGCCGGGCGGTTCGACGAGCGGTTTCTTGATCTCCCTCGGGAGGTGATAGTCGTAGCGATGAAGAGTCACCAGCGCTACTTCGCTGTCGAGGCGCGGGATGGAAGCCTCAGGCCTTTCTTCCTCTGCGTTGCGAATGTGCCACCAGAGCGACTCGAAGGGATACGCGCAGGGAACGAGCGAGTCCTTGTCTCCAGGCTTGATGACGCCGCCTTCTATTGGGAGGAAGACACACGCGATTCACTGGAAAGCAAAGTGGAAGCGCTCAAGAGTGTGACCTGGCTCGAAGGACTGGGGTCACTCTATGAGAAGACCAAGCGCCTCGAACGCCTGGCACAGCGAATCGGTGAACGGCTGGACTCAGAGGAGACCGGCATGGCCGTGAGAGCCGCTCATCTTGCGAAGGCCGATCTCGTAACCGAGATGGTCAAGGATGGGAAGGAATTTACGGAGCTCCAGGGCGTCATGGGGCGTGAGTACGCGCTGGCTTCTGATGAGCCGGTGGGCGTGGCTACGGCCATATACGAGCACTATCTGCCGAGGTTTGCCGGGGACCTCTTGCCTTCTACAGAGGCCGGGACCATCTTGAGTATGACGGACCGGCTCGACTCGATAGTCGGCTGCTTCTCAGCAGGGTTAATCCCGTCGGGGTCACAGGATCCCTATGCGCTGAGGCGGCAGGCCATAGGTGTTGTGCGCATCATTCTCGAAGGGGGCCTCGACCTGTCGCTCGGAGATCTTGTGCGTGCGGCCGAAGAGGGATTCGATGTCGCCGCGGGTGACAGTGAGCCGGTGTACGACGCCGTGATAGCCTTCATCAGGCAGCGCGCGCGTGCGGTCTTTATCGAGGAGGGCTTTGCGTACGATCTCGTCGACGCCGTTCTCGAGACCCGCGCCGAGGATCTGGTGGGCGCAAGAAAGAGAATTGTAGCGCTCTCACATTTCCGCGAAGCCGATGATTTCAAAGGACTGGTGATTGGATCGCGTAGAGTTGTGAACATCCTCAAGGGGAAGTCTACCGGGAAGGTGGAGTCTTCAGCGCTGGTGGAGGCGGCATCGCAGGCGCTTGAGGAGGCGCGCGAGAAGGTGGAAGCAGGTGTGGCGTCCGCCGTATCGATCGATGATCTGGACGGTGCGGTCCGCGAGCTTCTGAATCTGAGGCGGCCGATAGATGATTTCTTCGATTCTGTTATGGTCATGACTGAAGATGACAGACTCCGTGCCGCCAGGCTGGCTCTGTTGGGAGGGGTTCGGGATCTCTTCACCGGGATAGCCGACTTCTCGAAAGTCGTCCTGGAGGGTGAGCAGGTTAAGGAGTAGGCAGCGATGAAAGTGAACAGGCGAACTGTGATCACTCATTCCCTGCTCATACCAGCAGTGGTTTTCCTCATGCTTGGTGCGGGGTGCGCCGGCAAGCCCGAGTCGCCCAAGGTCGTGTTGCTTGGAATCGACGGTATGGACTGGCGGGTGGCTGAGCCTCTGATTGAGGAGGGAAAGCTTCCAAACATCGCAGCCATTCTGGAGCGAGGTGTGAAGGTGGACCTGCGCTCGGTCGGCCCTGAGATGAAATCCCCGATCATCTGGACATCCATTGCAACCGGCAAGACGCCGCGCAAACATGGGATCGGTGATTTCCTCTCGGATGACAGACAGCTGTTCAACTCTGCGGGATGGAAGGCCCGGTCTGTGTGGGACATTCTGGGCGAGCACGGGTACACCGTCGGAGTGGTCAACTGGTGGCTTACTTGGCCGGCAAGGTCCGTCAATGGCTACATGGTGACGGAGAGAATCACGTACACGCCCGGGGACGGCTATCCCGAGATCGCAGAATTGACCGCTCCCGCGGAACTCGCCGAAGAGCTTGCACCACACACTCGCGCGGTATGTGAGACTCCCGACAGCGATATCGCACCGTTCTTGAATGGAGACACCTGGGACGCACCCGACGATCTCATGGTGGGATGGGGAGTCGAGTCGATTCGGGGGATATATGCGGCCGACGAGACCGTACTGGGGGTGTCGACGTACCTGCTCGAATCACGGGAACAGCCTGATTTTCTGACTGTCTATTTTCAGGGATTGGATGTGGCGTGCCATAGTTTCTGGGGAGCGTGGGACCCGACGACCGTGGATACTCAAATGAGCGATGAACTGGTCGAGACACTCAGCGACGTGATTCCGCGATACTATGAACGCATAGATGCTGCGATCGGGGAGATCCTGGAGGCGGTCGACGAGAATTCGACAGTCATCATCTGTTCCGATCATGGATTTCGGGGGCCGTTCCGATCTCCGCGCGGGATCAAGCTCGGGATATGGATGCATCGCGAGATCGGTGTTCTGACTGCTGCCGGACCCGGGATCGCGCACCTGTCCGAACGGATGAACGGGAGCGTCTTTGACATCACGCCGACACTCCTTGCGCTCTACGACATTCCCGTTGGGCGGGACATGGATGGTTTCATCCTGAGCGAGATGCTCGACGAAGAATTCATGGCGTCTCGACCTGTCTCCTACGTTCCAACGCATGAGAGTGGGAGCCGTGTGACGTCGGAGCAGCCCGAGGCCGGCGCTGTGGACGAGGCCATCAAAGAGAAGTTGAGATCGCTGGGCTACATAGAGTAACAGGACAGCTTGCGCCCGGCAGGGGGACGAGAAGTGATAGAACGATTCAGAATGGTGCCGGCAACGCTCGGCCTTGTGGCAATGATCCTTCTGCTGTCTCTCGTGACCGGTTGCGGCAGTAAAGGAGGGGGAGTTGAGAGACGGTTCCTTCTGGTCGGTCTGGACGGTCTTGAATGGAGCGCCGTGGAACCGCTTCTCGAACAGGGAAGGCTTCCCAATCTTCAGGCGCTCATGGACCGCGGTGTTTGGTGCAGACTCAGGTCGCTCGAGCCGAAGCGCAAGTCGCCGGTCATATGGACGACCATGGCAACCGGCAAACTTCCGGACAAGCACGGTATCAGCGATTACTTCGATCCTACGACAAAGAAAATCCTTACGAGCAACGTTCGCTCCGCGCGGACGTTTTGGGATATCCTTGGCGAGCAGGGGCACACTGTGACCGTGATCGGGTGGCTTGTGAGCTGGCCGGCCGAGAAGGTCAATGGGTACATGGTTACCGACTACTTCCGATACCCACCGAAGCCCAACCGGCCGCTCCCGGAGAAGCTGACCTACCCAGACGAGCTTCTGGCTGAGATTGAGCCGCTTCGCGTCGTCGATAAGAGCATCGCCGATACCGAGGTCGAGCGGTTCTTCGATCTCGCAAATGCGATGAGCGGAGAAGAGGCGCAACGGCTGCCCGTGGTCGAGATGTTCCGTGAAATGAGGGCCATCGCCGATCTCGAGGGACACATTGAGCAGTTCAAGGATTTCTTTGCGGCTGACCTCACATTCATGGCGGTTGCACGGCACTTGATTCGAGAACGCCTGACCGACATCTGTGTCGTTTATCTGAGAGGAACCGATTCTGTCAGCCACAAGTTCTGGGCGGCAGGATGGCCGGACGAAGTCGGGGTGGAGGTTGCCGAGACCGATGAGCGCGTTTTTGGTGAGACAGTTGAGCGCTACTATGAATACGCTGATGAAATGCTGGGCGAGCTTATTACTGAGTTTGGGGATGATGCCACGATCATGGTCTGTTCCGATCATGGTTTCGAAGGTCCGCGTTCTCCAAACGAGAGAGGTGGTATCAAGGACCACGGTCCGCTAGGCGTCTTCGTGCTTGCGGGAGCCGGCATCAGGACCGTGGGTGAAATAGAGGAGACCAGCGTCCGTGATATCGCACCGACAGTTCTTGAGCTTTTTGGGCTTCCGATCGGTGATGACATGGACGGGGTGGTGATGATGGAGGTGTTTGAAGAGGACTATCTCAAGGAGCATCCGGTTCGGAGGATCCCAACGCACGAGATTTGGGAGGAAGAGAAGTGAGAGCTGCACGCACCATTCTCAGCATTGCCGTTATTGCGGGGCTCGCCGCCGGTGGGTTCTGCCTGTCTTCCTGTTCGCGTGGAACGAGGGGACCGATCGATCGCAAGGTCATGATCATCGGTGTTGACGGCCTCGAGTGGGACGTCATGGGGCCATTGATCGAGACCGGAAAACTTCCGACTTTCGCGCGCCTTATGGATGAGGGAGCGTGGGGAGAGATACGGTCGCTCGACATCCTGGAATCTCCCGTCATCTGGACGAGTATCGCAACAGGCAAAGTGCCTGAGAAGCATGGAATAACAGGATTTGTAGCGCCGTTCCGCGGGGCTGCCGACGCCGTACCAATAACATCGAATGTCAGGCGCGTTGAGACCATCTGGGACATGCTCGGCGAGCAGGGCTTGAGCGTTGGAGTGATCGGCTGGCTTGCCACGTGGCCCGCCGAACCTGTCAACGGCTACATGATCACATCGTACTTCAATTACGGATGGAATAGCGATCCCGGCGACAAGAACACGCGGGTCACTTTCCCAGAAGGCCTTGCCGACGACCTGGCTGAGTATCGCCTCAGATCCGGTGATGTCTCCGACGAACAGCTCCTAGAGTTCTTCTCAACGGACATACAATCAGGGAGTTCGCTCGAAGCACGTAGCGAGGCACTGCGAGTAGCAATAGCAACCGACGAGACAACCAGACGTGTGGCCCATTCCCTGGCGGGTAGCTTTCCGACGGATCTGTTCGCCGTCTACTTCAGGGGAGTCGATGGCCCAAGTCATAAATTCTGGACCGACGCGTTTCCGGAAACCGGGCCGCCCGTTACCGAAGAAGAAGCAGAAGCGTTTGGGCAAGTCGTTCCCAGGTACTACGAGTACATGGATCGCGTTGTTGGTGAATTTCTTGAGTACGCCGATGAAAACACGACAGTGATTGTTACGTCGGATCACGGCCATTCGGGTCCCAAACTGAAGGACGGGACTTACCAGTGGGGCATTGCAATGCACGACCCATCGGGCCTTGTGATCCTGTGGGGTCGTGACGTTGTCCCGGGACAGTTGTCCGACCCGGGTGTGCTGGACATCACTCCAACGATCCTGACCCTGTACGGACTTCCGGTGGCTGATGACATGGACGGGCGTGTGCTCGCCGAGGCTATAGACCCGGCGTTCCTAAGAGCGCATCCGATCATGTCTGTCGCTACGTATGAGGCAGACGAACCGGAGCATGGGGCGCAGGACCGGGAGCCCGTTGAATCGCCGGTCGATGATGAGGTGCGCGAGCGGCTGAGGTCGCTCGGGTACATAGAGTAGGAGCCCTCAATATGACACGGCATCTCGTCCCGTCCCGCTCTCACATGTTTGTCCAATATCTCACTGCTTTTCTCACCGTCACACTCGTTCTTGCAATCGGCGGTTGTGGGTCGGATTCATCGGTCGAAGGGCCACTTGGACCGATCCTGGTCATTGGCATCGACGGCGCCGATTGGAGCGTCCTGGAGCCGCTGGTCGAGGCCGGCGAGCTTCCGAACCTCGCACGGCTGATAGCTGAAGGTGCGAGTGGGAAACTGCGTTCGCTCGAGCCGCGCAGGATGTCCCCCGTCATCTGGACGACGATCGCGACGGGAAGATCGCCGGAGGATCATGGCATAGGTGAACCCCTCGTGGGGAAAGACCGGCAGGGTCAGACCACATATTCGCACTACTCAAGCAACATGTGGCGGGCGCCGGCGTTCTGGGATATTTTCGGTCGCAGTGGGTTTGATGTTGGTGTCATCGCCTGGCTTGTTTCGTGGCCTCCATGGGAGGTCAATGGCTTCATGGTATCGCAACACCTTCAGTACCTGTTGGATTTTCATGGGGTTGGTGAGGAGAAGGGCGTGACGTGGCCACTGGAACTTGGGGAGGGAATCGCCCCCTTCGTTCGTGGGAAGTCGGCGATAGCACAAGTCGAACTGAGTCGCTTCGTCAACGAGGAGAGCGAACTGAGCATGGATGCGCTTCATGAGCACTATGACTCAGCGCTCAGAACGGCGCTCTCCGGTGATGAGTCGTCGATGGGCGTGGCCGGATTTCTCTTTGCGAAGCATGTGCCCGCACTATCGTGTGTCTACGTTCGCGGAGTCGATGAGGTTTCGCACCGGTTTTGGATCCACGAGCACGAGGAGACGAGGCCGCCGTACGATCCGGCACATCCTGCGACAGAGCTACTGGAGAAGCAGGCCGAGGCTCTGGGTGGACTTGTTAGAGAGTACTACAGGTATACTGATGAACACGTCGGCAGACTACTCAAGCTCTTCCCGGACGAAACGACCGTTCTCGTTTGTTCCGATCATGGTTTCCGCGGTCCCGGCATTTGGGGAGAGCAGGGGCCGTGGATGGGAGTGGATCAGCACGGCCTGGAGGGTGTCCTCATCATGAAGGGGCCGGGGATAGAGTGGGGCGCATCGATCGAGAATGCAACCGTATACGACATAGCTCCAACGCTTCTCACAATGGCCGGTCTGCCTGTTGCTCGGGACATGCCGGGCCACGCCCTGACAGATGCATTCACCGATGAGTTTTCCGCGACACACGGTGTCACGTTGATCGAGACATATGGTGAGGTTGTTCGTGATGATACGGCTCCGATAGAATCACCTGTGGACGACGAGGTCAGAGAGAGACTCAGATCACTTGGGTACATCCAGTAGAAACCAATCGGCAGGGAGTGGCGAAGCATGAACCGTGAGAGAGTCCTTGGTCTGCTTGTCGTCGTAGTGTTGATAGTGGCGGCAGTGGTCATGGTGACAAGAATCCAGAGACGCGAAAGTGGACCGGAGTACGTTGAGGCGCCTCCCGCGTCCGAGGTGGGAACAGTCCGGATGCTTATCATCGGTATCGAGGGCCTGGAACCCTCCCTCATCGCGCGATTTTCCGAGGGAGGACGGTTGCCCAACCTGACGCGGCTCATGCGGGAAGGGGTCTACGGAGAGTTTCCGGCTCTGGAAAAGGGAACCCCTCCGGAGATATCCTGGACATCGCTGGCTACGGGGATGAAACCGGAGAACCAGGGAATCGGCGGACAGGTTCTGTCCCCAAGAGGCGAGATGGTGGATGCCTCTCTCTCGCCGGCGAGCCGAACCGTGGATGCGATCTGGACACACCTATCCGCCAGGGGATTGTCGATGGGAGTGGTCGGGTGGCCTGGAACATGGCCAGTCGAGGAGATCAATGGCGTGATCGTCGGACCGTACGGTCGCCTGGTTCTCGATCGTGCGCACGGCGGAGATGTGAACGATCGCATCTACCCCGCTTCGCAGCAGCAGGTTCTCGACGCTATCGTGATCGATGAGCGCGATATAACCAGGAGAAACCTGTCGGGATTTCTGAATCTTGACACGCTGATGGGGTTCGAGGCGCTCGTCGGACAGAACTACACAAGTCTTGCCCGTGCCTATGCTGGTGACAGCTCGAACACGAAGATCGCTATGCAGATCGCTGCCGATCCGGGAGCGGAGTACATGCTTGTTCATCTTGAAGGTCTGGACGCCGTATGTCAGCGCTTCTGGCACTACATGGATCCCGAGTCGGTGATTGCCGGAACCACTTTGGATGAACGAGCACGCGCCGAGGTTATCGAGCTTTCCAAGACGCTTGGGAGTACCATCGAGCACTACTACGGCTTCCTGGATACGATCGTGGGTATGCTGGGCGAGCTTGTCGCTGAGGACGGTACCATAGCCATCGTGACCGACCATGGCTACACTGGCGTCAGGCTGGACCGGGGAGGGAATCCTCTTGTTGGATTTGATATGCACAGCAATCAAGGTTTCTGGATTCTGAAGAGCTCCCGCGTCATCGAGGGCGGGCGGACAGAGGAGTGCGAGCTTTTCGATTTCGCGCCGACCGTGCTGGCGGCCGCAGGTGTGGCGTTTCCCGAGGGCACTGACGGCAGGGTTTTGGAGGAGGTGCTGAGGTGACGCCTGGGCGCTCCTCGCGGTCGACAGGCGCTTCCGGTTATCTCCGCACGCTTGCAGGGAAGCCATGGTTTCTCCCCTGCACTATCTTTCTCGTGGCTCTCCTGCTGCGTGTGATCTACGTCGTACAGGTGAGGCATACTCCGTTCTTCCAGACGCTGGGTCTTGACGCCAAGTTCTACGATGCATGGGCGCGCCGGATCGTCGCTGGGACCGGGGACCGCGAAGCCTTCTTCATGTCACCGCTCTATCCGTACTTCCTGGCAGCTGTTTACAAGCTCTTCGGGCGTGACCTGTTTCTCGTTCGCCTCATTCAGTCTGGTATAGGAGCGGCATCTGCCGTACTCGTCTTCTCGATCGCTCGTCAGGTGTTCGACAGGCGAATAGCGGCCATCGCCGGTTTCACGGCTGCGTGCTACGGCGCATTCATATTCTACGATGGAGCCGTTCTTCTCGAGCCACTACTGGTTTTTCTCAATCTGCTTGTCCTGCAGCTCCTCCTGCTTGCGAGAGCCTCGGGAGGCCGGCGCTACTACTTGACTGCAGGCGCCGCTCTGGGTGTCGCCACAATAGGGAAGGCGACGGCCCTCCTGTTTGCCCCAGCCGTCGCACTCTGGATCTGGATCTCCTTTCGTGGACGCCCCACGGACAATCGAGGACGTGCGTTGATACTCTTTCTTGTTGGCCTGGCGGTAGTGGTCACGCCGGTCACAGTGCGTAACTTCGTGGTGTCGCACGACTTCGTGGTGGTCACATCAAACGGCGGACTCAATTTCTACATAGGCAACAGTGAGATCTCAACCGGGGGGTATGTAAAACCCGAGGGGCTCGACCTCGTCGTGGACCTCAGTGGTAGTGGGATAGCCGAGGCCGCACGGGGGCGTGATCTCAAAGCATCCGGGGTTTCGGCCTACTGGTATTCTGAGGCATGGCAGTTCATTTCGGCTCATCCGGGTGCATGGGCGAAGCTGCTGGTGAAAAAGCTGTCGTTCGTTGCCGGTTCGTATGAGCTTCCACAGCTCGAGAACTACGATTTCCAGAAGCGGTACTCGAAGCTTCTTCGACTTCCACTCCCAACCTTCGCGGTTGTTGCTCCTCTGGGATTCCTGGGGCTGTTTCTTTCCATCCGAAGGAGAAGGTCACTGCTGCTGACGCTTTTCCTCGCAACACAAATTCTGGGAATAGTCGCGTTCTTTGTCGTGGCGCGTTATCGACTGCCGGCAGTGCCGGTCCTGATTATTGGGGCATCATACGGTGTGACCGAGCTCTGGCGCATGGCGCGCGAGCGTTCGTGGCGAACGCTTGCCTTCTCCGGTGTCGCTCTCGCCGTACTGCTGGTTCTTATCAATGGCAACTTCTACCGTGTAGATCGTATCAAGGGCTTCGCGCAATCCCATTTCAGGCTCGGCATCATCTATGGAGAGAGAGGGGAAACGAATCGCGCGATTGGAGAGTACAGGCGGTCGATAGAATCCAATCCCGGCTACGCCAAGAGCCATATGAATCTAGGTGCACTGCTCTCGGCTGGGGGGCAACTTGAGGAAGCACGCGAGCATTTCAAACGGGCGATCGCGCTCGATCCAGGGTACGCAGCAGCTCGCGTCAATCTGGCGATGGTGCTCGTGACCGAGGGCAGGGAGGAAGCGGCGCTTGCCCACATCGACACGGTGTTGGAAGGGGATCCCGGGAACACCATGGCGCTCCGTGAGCGAGGTGTGATTCTCTATCACATGGGGCGGATGGATGAGAGTGCCGGCTACCTGGAGGCGGTACTTGCAAGTGACGAGGGGGGCGACGAGTCGGCCGAGGCGCGGTTCTACCTTGCGCTGATAGAAGGAAAGGAGTCACCCGAGATCTCCGATGCTGCCAGGAACGCGATGGCGTCGGCAGATTCGCTTTTCCGACTGGGTCGGGTTGCGGGTGCCGTGGAGGAACTTGAGCGGGCTTTTGCTCTCGCTCCGGGATCCGGGGAGCCCCTTCGGAGAATGGCACTTCTCAAGCGAGAGATGGGACTGGGAGAGGAAGCTGTTGAGATGATGGAGGCGGCCCTTATCCGGGACCCGACTCTTGAGCACGGTCATTTCTCATTTGGCGTTCTCCTCAGTGAGATGGGGCGGCACGATGAGGCCATTCGCGAATATGAGGCAGAGCTCAGAATAGACTCAGATTTCGCCCCTGCGCACCTGAACCTGTGTCTGACGTATCAGTTTCATCAAGGCAATCGAAATCGGGCCATTCATCACTATGGACGCTATCGTGCCCTCGGTGGTGACGAGGTCGAGTTGATGGAATCCCTCCTGCGTTGACCCCGGGGCGTTGCAACATATTTCTGTCTTCGGACAGATTGTTAGACCGTTTTCAGTCATCCGGCGGATTGTTGCATCGGGATCCTGCGGGTCGAAGAAGCATTGACAGAATCTCCATTTGGTGGTATAATCCCTGTGAGTCGGGAAATAGGCGGAAGCGCTCTTTTGCTTCTTTGCCCAATCTGCCTGTGTATGACCGAAGGGTTTTGCGGGTGGGTGGTTGTGTCTACTCGCAAAAGGTAGGATTTGAAGCAGTGTTCATAGACTGGGATTGTGCTGGCTTCAATTAGGCTACTCTTTTTGCAGTATCGGGTCGCCCGCGTGAGACGTTGGGAATGGGTGGCGCGATCATGGTTGTGACAATAGATGAGCTGGGTCACCTTCAGGTTATAGGGGGGATTAGGCGAATGACAAACACACGCCTGGTAGTGCTGGTGGTTGGCGTGCTTCTGGTGGCGGGACTTGTCGGAGCAAAGGGTTTCGACACAGTCAGACACGAGACAGCAGTGCCGTTGCCGACCGAGCCGGCATTTGACGGCGAGTTCCAGGGCACGCGGTTGGAGACCCTGTGGATTTTCACGGCGGATTTTGAAGATCTCACGGGTGACAACTCGGGCTGGACATCGTATGACTTGTCCGGAACTCCCGCCTCGGAGAACTACTGGCACAAAGACAACATCAGGTTGACGCCGGGAGATCACGGCGACAGCACCTGGTGGTGTGGAATGGATAATGAGTGCTGGATCCAGGCTCGTGGCTACGGCAACAACTGGGTCCAGATAATGTCCCGCGACCTCCTGCTCGGGACCTTGAGCAGTACAGGTGATGACGTGGACATCGAGTTCGACCAGCGCTTCGCGATGGAGCACAACTACGACTACGGCTACGTCGATGTCTCGAGCGATGGTGGTTCGGTCTGGGAGACCATCTACACGGTGACCAACCCAGGTTTCGAAGGCGCGCCCGGTATGAGTCAGGATTGGGACAGCGCTGCCTGGGGGCACCCCGTTCTCAGTCTGGACACGTGGGCCGGCACGGACATCAAGCTCCGTTTCCGGTTTGAGTCCGATGGCGCCTACTCGTCGCAGGACGAGTGGAACAACGCGCCTTTCAACTCCGTACTGGACGGTGCATGGCAGCTGGACAACTTCGACGTGACCGTGAACACGGTCTCCGTATGGTCGGATGACGTTGAAGCTGCCGGAGATAACGGCTGGAATCACGATGATATCTCCGCTTCCGGTCAGACGGGCCTCAAGTTCAGGCGTGGTCTCTACGGCGTGGATTTCGATACGGGTCGTGGATTCACATGCGAGAACCGCGTTGGCTGGATGATGGGAGCTACCGATCCGTTCGACAAGATCATGGTTGACGGACAGAAGACCTATCTCATCAGCCCACCGATCGATATCAGTGGTGCATCGAAGTTGGTGGGCCTCTGGGATATGTGGGTTGACCTTCCGCTCATATCCAACAACAGGTTCGACCTGTGGCTGGCATCGAGCGACATTGAAGCGTGTGTAACAACTCTCGACGGGTTCAGAGATGAGAACCCCGGTGGTTGGTATGGCGGTCCGTTCTGGGGCGTCTGGGCTGATGACTGGGATGCCTTTGCAGGGCACGACTGGCTTGCCGTCGAGTGGCAGCTGGAGAACGATGAACCCGCAGCTCCAGGATCACACAAGGCAGGCATCTTCCTCACACGCCAGAGGGTTGGTATCCCGAGTGGTGATGCAGGCACAGCGTTCACGTACGGCGCTTGGGACCGTTTCAACGACTGGTTCCACGAGGAGCTGGCCGATGCTCTCCTTGACTCGGCTCAGATCACCGTCAAGGACGACGACGACATTGCGACACTTACGCTCATGGCGTCGGATGACGACGGAGCGACGTGGGCAGCTTACACCTGTCGCCGCGTGGATGCGTTGGGCAACGACTGGATATGCCCGCCGCCGGCGGCCCAGATGTACCGCGGCAGCGAGATTCACTACTACTTCGAGGCTGTAGACGGCGTCGGTAACATCGCGACGTACCCGAGCACGGCCCCGAGCGGCTACATTGAGTTCTCGATCCTGCCGATCGCCGCAACGACTGGAGTCCCCGGCATTCTGCTTGTTGACAAGCACGGCCGCAGAACTCCTGGCGCCGAGCGCAACTACCGCCACAGCTCCGAGTACTACTTCCGCGAGGCCCTGGGCATCCTGGGCTACGAGTGGGAGACGTACGATGTGGAGGTTCCGTCAGGTACAGCTCAGTCCGAGGGACCGGATACGATGGGGTACAAATACTATGACACCATTGTCTGGCTCACGAACGAGTTCAATGCTTTCACGTTCTGGGATGTCGACCAGGATAACATCATTGGCTGGTTGAACGAGTCCGGCGGTGGCGCGGAGAGAAACTTCCTCGTCTCCGGTAACGACTGGTGCTACGAGCTGATGGATGCCGGCGTTGAGGTTTCTGACTTCGCGACGGTATGGCTTGCCACAGACTATGTTTCGGACGCGGTTGGTGTGGTGACTGTCGACAGCATCCCTGTCCTGCGTGATTATGCGGGCGGGAACACGTTCATGGACTACGACGATGGCGAGTGCATCGTGCGTGGCGCCTGTCCGATGCTGAACTACTTCGACGTCATCCAGCCCTACGCCGGAACAGTCGGTGCTGAGACGGCTGTCGAGTACGTCAAGGCCGATATGACGCCTCTGCCGGCCGGTGTTGCCTACACGCACCAGACGCTCGGGTACCAGACGGTGGCTCTCGGCTTCGGTATGGAGTTCATGATGGATAGCCTGCTGCCCAGCGGCTACTACGCGCCGGGCGTTCATGACAGGGCTAATCTGATGCAGAACATCATGGACTACTTCGGAAAGAACCCGACGGCGAACGCGACGGACGTTCCTGGCGATGGCGGATTCAGGAACATGCTTTCGCATGCTTCCCCGAACCCGTTCAATCCGGTCACGAAGATCGCTTACAGCATCAGCGAGGCCGGACCTGTAACGATCGAGGTCTACAACGTCGCCGGTCGTGTTGTCCGTACTCTGCTCAACAATGAGCTGGATCCGGGCAGTGGATACGTGATGTGGAACGGCACCGACGACTCCGGCGAGAAGTGCGCGAGCGGCGTTTACTTCTACCGGATCCAGGCGCCGGGCTTCGCGGCTTCGAACAAGATGGTCATGCTGAAGTAAGAATGGGTTTGATGGGTCTGAGATACACAGATCCACCAGGCGCTACGTGGTACAAGGAATGCGGGGGGTTCACATGGAACCCCCCGCATCTTGTCTGAGGCAGAACGAGATTCCGGCCCACCTGAGGGGCCTTTCCGGCCCATCTGGGGGGCCTTTCCGACCCACGGGAAGTGGTAGAGGTCGCGGGGGGCGGAGTGAGCACAACTCATCCAACAGGGGAGTTTATGCTTCGACTGCCTCTTGACAAATAAGCAGAAGAGTAGTACACTTACATGTGATCAAGCACGGTGTCGCGCTTGGCATTGAGGTCTTGCAAGTGCGGCTGGTGTGTGTGCGGGGGGTGACGGTCCCCCTGCGTGGCGGAGGATGATGTGTCCGCTGACCAAGGTCTTGTGGGACAACCCTGGGGAGGGGTGAACCTGTAGAAGTTGTGGGAGCTGGCCCTGGTTGATGCAATCACGCAAGCAGGGTCAGCAGTAGGGGTGGCGGTCGCGTTCCCACCGTGATCTGACTACCGAAAGAACAGTGTGAAGTGATGGAGTTTCATCTCTCGAGGGAGGACGAACAATGAAGAAGCTGGTCATAGCGTTTGCCGTTCTTGCCCTCCTCGTTGGCGTTGCGTCGGCGAAGATTTCAACCGACTATGCCACCGAGTTCCAGGGTCCGAACAGAGCCAACGTGACTTACGGCTACTTCGACATGAGTGATGTGACGGGATTCGTGACGGCTGACTTGACGGCCACGGC
>JAUVLP010000225.1 GCA_030600655.1 Candidatus Eiseniibacteriota bacterium | reverse complement strand
CTTTCAAAGTTCCAACTCCTCGAGAACGCCTCTCAACATTGCCCGGCCCCGATGAAGATGAGTCTTGAGCGTTCCCATCGGTATGCCGAGCATTTCGGCTACTTCGTTGTAGCTCTTCTCTTCGAGATAGAAAAGCGTTATCACCGTCCGGTACTGCACCGGCAATTTCGATACGGCGCCCCGTATGGCCCGGCGAAACTCCTGATCAAGCACGTGCTGACCAGGATCATCGCGATTGCCGCTTACGAGCGCATCCACCTCAATGTAGGCCCCGAGATCAATATCCACCGTCTGGGGGCGTCGCTTCTTCCGTTTGAGGTGAGTGAGCGCCCGGTTGGCCGCTATTCGATAGAGCCAGCTCGAGAATTTCGAATCGCCCCTGAAACCGCCTATTGCCTTGTAGGCACGAACGAAGGTTTCTTGAGCGATATCGGCCGCGTCGTCTTCATCACCAATGATCCTTACGGCAATGGTGAACACATAGTTCGAGTAGCGTTCGACGAGAACGGCGTACGCGCTCTGGTCGCCGGCCTGCACCTCCGCCACCAGGTATTCGTCCGTCAACGTGTCGGCGCGCGGAGAATCCGACCTAACCATTGGCCCTCCACACCGGCGTACGCGACTCCGTAAAACCTGAGCTGGATGATCGCACACCTGTCTGCCAAATCCAGCATGTAATGGTAACAGAACCCCCTGCTGATCCAAACTGTTTCATGCCCGAAACGCCACCGGGCGGGATGTCCGCTCCCGATAGCACGCTATCATATGAAACATACCCCCACGATGCGATGTCGTATGTTGTGAACGAAGCAACGGAAGATGTGGAAACAGGCAGCTCAGCAGCCATTATGCCAACGGACCTGGAGAATCGGAGACACCAGCGGGGTGGCCTGAGCCAAGAGAGGAGAGACTCATGGGAACGTTCTTCTTCGCCTTTATGACCTCCTTGGTCAGCATCGGAGCCGGAGTGTTCATAATAATGCTGATCGTCAGGGGTTTCATGAGCAGGGACCAGACACGCAAGGAGTCGTTCGAACTGGCTCTTCAGAAAGGCATCTACGATCCGACGCTCATCCATCCAAGGAGAAGACGCGGCGGCAACGCAGCGCTCGGATGGGGTATCGCTCTTCTCGGAATCGGCATCGCGCAGGTCATCGGCTTCATCACTCTCGGCATATGGAATGATGCCGCCATCGGTGCCCTGGTCCCTCTCTTTGTAGGAATCGGCCTCATCATCTTCCACGTGATCGTCAAGCGAAATGCCGTCAACATCGAAGAGAACGGCAAGCCTGTCCAGCTCGCACCCAGCACCGACCAGACCGGCAGCGTCGCCGGCCAGGATTAGTAGTTCTGCACCGGCGTTGGCGGGCCTCATCTCTATGGAATGAGACGAGCGGAAGCCGTCTCTACCCATGACGCTGGGTCTGCCAACGCCTCTCCTCCCAACGTGACATTCATCCAAAGGTGCAAGTCAGCATCGTATTGAGATTATTCGCACTAGCGAAGTAGGATCGGCTGCAACTCGCGGGTCAGTTCGCGCGTCATCCTGAACCCTGAGATAGCCATGAACACAACCGAGACAGTAACGAGCCCCCAGAGAAAACCGAAAACCATATCGGATCCCTGAGCAGTCTGGAGCCCGAGCGAATTCGTGATGGTATCCTGAATCGATCCGAGAAGCGGCGACACAACCGAGGAAAGCGCACCCAGCGCACGCCGCGCCGCCTGCCCCGTTCCCGAATGGACGAGAACGGAAATCGCCCCCACCAATCCGGCCGATACCGCTGCGCTCAGACCAACAGGTCGAGCGAACCGCCGTGCGGTCGACATCTCTGCGATCTCGGACATGATGCCGGCAGCCAGCCAAGCTGGGGCTTTCTCGATCGGAGCGCTTCTCAATGCCTCGTCGATCGCTGCATACCCGAGCCGGAGCGCCGCACATCGGGGACAGCCATCGATGTGATCCGCCAGAAGTGCCATTCTCGAGGGATCCATGGTCGCACTGAAGCGGTCATCATCGCCTATCAGAACGCGGTCGAGTTCCATCTGGATGAGTGTCTCTGCTTCCCGGCAATCCACGGCATATCTCCTGGTCCAGATTCGACGGATGCGAGCATACTTTGCCCATTACTTCGACACCAGTTTCACTCCCAGGGTTTCAGTATCTCTGTTGGAATCTCTGTGAACTCCTGCCGGAAGCTACTTTACGACAATCCGCGCTACGCCGATGTTTCCAGCTCTGTCTGCTGCACGAACCGCCACAGCGTGCTCGCCCGGCAACGGACTTGCGAGCCTGAGCGTGGCCTCTTCAGAACACGAATCAAACATCCCGTCAATGGGGAACGCCG
>JAUVLP010000210.1 GCA_030600655.1 Candidatus Eiseniibacteriota bacterium | reverse complement strand
CATCTCGACGTTGGAGTTGGTCACGGCATGGTAGCTGTTGAAGCTGTTCTGGATGGTCCCGGTCGGCGTGTTCGAGATCTTGATCGTGAGATCCGCCTCGGCCTTGTCGTACGACCCCGGGCACGACCAGCCGGTCCCATCGTACTTGACACTCAGCTTCCACTGCTTGTTTGCGTCCAGCGTGATGATCACGGCATCGGCAGCCGACTCGACATACCCGGCGTCGTACGCCGTCTCGCCCGTTCCGTCCACGCCGAGCGTGAGAAGTGCTGCCGTTCCGACACCGCTGATCGCGATCTGGCACAGCTCGGGAATGGTACCGCCAACCGCCGAGTTCGCGGTGTCGGTTTCGTCGGCAGCTATCGCCGGGGCGGCCACTATGAGCAATCCCGCGGCGAGGGCGAGGATAAGGATGGTCCTACACATTCTCCGTTCCTCCTGGCTGCTATAATTGCCTCAGTTGTTCTGCCGCTTGTCCGTGGTCCATCCATCCCTCGGTTGGCACTAGGGAAGGGACTGATTGCCAGCCGGGCTAGCCTCACCGTTGCAGCCTTGGCGGAGGGCGGATGCACCCCTGAGCGACACCTTGTCAATGGCCTGCTCCCGGTCGCCTGCTGTCGCGGAGGACGGGTTCCGAACTCCTTGCCCGCTGGCGGAGGGGGCGCAAGCTACCGATTGACCGTCGCATTTGCCGTGCCAGGTTGCGCGTGCTATGCCAAGTTAACTTAGCTATGCGAAGGTGCGAACCGTGGCTGGACAGGCGTCGAAGTATACTGGGACGTCCGGGATGAGAGTCAGCGTGTGCTATCACGTGCTATGAAGTTGGCCCAGTGCGCGATCGCGCGGATGCTGGACCGGTTACAAAGGAAAAATTGCGTTGCGCACGATGAACCCTTCGTGATGCGTCGGTTCCGCACGGTTTTCGGATCGACCGGGCCACGGCTTTCGTTACAGCGGCTCGGCATGGCCTCGCTCGACGAAGGCCCGCACCCTAAGCGCGGATTTGGTCAGACCCGGTACATGGTGATCCACCTTGGCAGCTCTGAAGGTGCGATCAAGATCGCACGGCAGCAGCATGATGAGCCATGGTCCAAGGGTTGGATCTCGTTCGTGCAGGATCTGGAGAGGCGAGCCGTATCCGCGAGAGCTCGAGCTTCATCGCGTCGTTCATCAGGAGCGCAAATGCTCGCGCCATTCCGTCCAGACCGTCCTCGATCAATACTTCGACGACCTGCTCGATTGCGCTGGTGTCTGCGACCTGCTCGATTACACTGGCGTCACGATGTACCCATGCGTCGCCTTAAGATCAATTGCTGGGCGCTTCACTCTAGTCACGAACCGCAGTATGATGACGAAGACGAGTGCGACTGTTGACGCATAACCTCATGCGGGACCGCTCATACGCGACGACGCTCTAGAAGACTGGAAACAAGGAGGAGCTCGTGGAGCTCAGGAACATTCCCATAGAATTCCCCGAAGGGTCTAACATCATCCTTGGGCAGAGTCACTTCATCAAGACCGTCGAAGATCTGTACGAGATCATGGTGACTTCCTCCCCGGTTGTGAAGTTCGGCATCGCATTCGCCGAGGCGTCCGGGCCGTGTCTCATTCGTCACGACGGAAACAACGATCGACTCGAGAACGTGGCGATTGCGATCATGAAGACCATCGGAGCCGGACATACGTTCGTGATAGTTATGGAGGAAGCGTTTCCCATCAGCGTCCTCAATGCGGTCAAGGTGTGCCAGGAAGTGTGTGGCATCTACTGCGCGACCGCGAATCCCGTGGAGGTGATCGTAGCCGACAACGCTGATGGCAAAGGCGTTCTGGGCGTTATCGATGGTTGCGGTCCGAAGGGGGTGGAGGGGGTCGAGGAGGCGGGGAAGCGGAGGGAGTTTCTCAGGATGATAGGTTACAAACGATAGCGCTCACCGCTGCGGAGGGTCGGCGGTAGCCCGGCGCACGAACGGACAGCACGTCCCTTTTCCAAGCGAAAGAATGAGCGAAACGAAAGAACGAAGCGGCACCTTCGCGGTTCGCCTCGTTCCGTATTTCTTTCAGTTGAGCCTGCGCGCCGGCGACGCCGTCAGGAGAAGTAGTTCCTGATGAGTCTCCGCGCGTCGTTCTCCATCTCGCGGGGGATCATCACCATCTTTTCCATCGTGACAGGTTCCTCGGTGAAGAGCTCATCGCTGAGGAAACAGGGGATGCCGCCATCCTCGAGCAGTTCTCGAAGAAGACCGATCCTGTCCTCATCATCCGTTGACTCAATGACGATGAGTCCATCAGACGGAAGGTCGCTGTCATCCTCAGTTGGTGCCGCGTCGGACTCCTCGATCTTGTCCATCAGGGGTACATCACAATTTGGGCAGATGTCGATGCCCGGTTCTTCATAAACGGTTTCACACTCAGGACAGATGCGCACCCTGTAATCCTCCACGCTGTCGTTGGTGGGTGGCTTGAAGACGAACGAGTAAGATACTAGCAACACGCTAGCCGGAGTCAAACATAAAGTTAAACTCTTCTTGCGGCGAGCAATTCTTGAGAGCGATGCGTGGGAACTGGCACGGAATTCTTGCGAAGCCGTCTGGCATCTCTTCTCCGTCCGGTGTGGATTGACAATGCGTATCAGCGGGACTAGCATCCGCATGCATGCTTGGCGATACGTGACCAATCAAAGGGAGGGCACAATGTCAGCTCCGCGAAAGCGCGC
>JAUVLP010000245.1 GCA_030600655.1 Candidatus Eiseniibacteriota bacterium | reverse complement strand
AGGCTACTAGCTGAGCATCCCGCGCCAAGGCCATCACGTCTGGGTTGGGCGCCCGGCCCGTGTGGTGACCGAGCTCGGAGTGTCGAGGACATGCTTCAAACCTCTCGGCTGCGGGCGCCCTGCTTGGCGTCGAACATCCTCTATGATACCATCAGAAAAACCCATCTACCATCTGCTGAGCCAAGCTCGCGGCCGGTACGCTGTTCGCTAGATGGCCTACACGCATTCACAGGGAGCAAATGTGGCGCGAGATTGGACAGAGGCCGAGGTTGACGCGATAGTCGCGGACTACTTCGACATGCTCCGGGCTGAGTTGCGTGGTGATTCGTTCAACAAGTCGGAGCATCGACGCGGCGTGGCGCCGAAGCTCGATGATCGGACCGATGGTTCGATCGAGCGCAAGCACCAGAACACCAGCGCCGTTCTCATCGGTCTGGGATTGCCCTACATCTCGGGTTACAAGCCGCTGGGTAACTACCAGACGCTCCTGGCGCACGAGGTTGAGCGCTTCATCGATACGCATCCGGAGTTTCTTCAGGTCGTGCAGGCTGACGTGGAGCGAGCGACTGACGTTCCGGCACTCGCTGACATCCTCGGGGCTTTGGTCGAGGCACCTTCTGACAGTGATTTCGTGCCGGGCGTCATGCTGGATGCACCGGCGACCTACGGAACTCGGACTCGGCGCACCAACTACCTTCAGCGCGAGATGTCAAACGCCTCGCTCGGGCTCGCAGGGGAGAGGTTCGTGCTTGGGTTCGAGCGGGAGCGGCTGTCACGAATCGGCGACGGCGGCCTCGTGGATCGCATCGAGCACGTCTCGCAGACCCAGGGCGACGGGGCTGGATTCGACATCCGCTCGTTCGATGATGCCGGGGCCGATCTGTTCATCGAGGTGAAGACTACGCGCTACGGGAAGCAGACCCCATTCTACATCTCGGCGAACGAGCTAGCCTTCTCCAAGGAGAAGTGGTCGTCGTACGGTCTCTATCGTGTGTTCGAGTTCCGGGCAGAGCCGAAGCTGTTCGTGATGCCCGGGGCAGTGGACAAGAGATGTGCCCTCTTCCCAACGGTCTACAGGGCGCATGCTCAGCAGGCCACCTAGCTCCAAGTTCTCTGCTCCAAGTGCAGTAGGTCGAAGGGGGACAAGGACGACACTGACTTCCGGGAGGCCCCCTCGCTAGAGCGTGACCCTGACTGCCCATTCTGTTCTGAAGAGATGCGGTCTCGCATCGTGGAGGAGAATGACTTCGTCTTCGCGATTGAGGACCGCTTCCCAGTGACGCCGGGCCATGTCCTGATCATACCGAAGTGCCATGCCTCTGACTTCTTCGCGATGACATCTCAGGAGAGGCGCGACGCGGAGGGGCTCCTCCGCATCCTCAAGGAGAGGATCGCTCGCGATGACCCGTCGGTGTCAGGTTTCAATGTGGGGATGAACTGCGGCGAGTCGGCAGGTCAGACCGTCATGCACGCTCACATCCACCTCATACCCAGGAGAGATGGCGACCTGGAGCATCCGCGGGGTGGTGTGAGGGGAGTGATCCCGGAGAAGCAGTCCTACTAGCTTCCCGTCTTCAAGGAGCGGTGCCTCGGGTTCGGATTCCGTTAGGATCCTAGTATCACCACAATCGAGGTTCGGAATAGGCGGACAGGACCAGTGGGCTAGGGCAGGGGATGGGT
>JAUVLP010000197.1 GCA_030600655.1 Candidatus Eiseniibacteriota bacterium | reverse complement strand
CCGTACTTGGTGAGCTCGTCCACCATAAGGGCGAGTTCGCGAACCTTGCGCGACAGCCGATCGACGCGGAAGACAAGGAGTGCGTCGAAAGCGTGGGCTTCCGCGTCGAAGAGCATCTCCTCGAGGCCGGGGCGGTTCATGTGGGTGCCGCTCTCGGCGTCGCGGTAGATCTTGTGGAGACGCCAGTCTTCGCCCCACTGGGCCTTGCAGTAGGCTTCGAGCCGGTCCTTCTGGGCGTCCAGCGAGTATTTCTGGTGGTCCTCGTCGGTCGAGATGCGGGTGTAGAAGGAGACCCGGACCGGGGTGGCGCGCTGGTCGCCTGGATGCCTGTCCTGGCCTTGGCTGGCCTGTTCCAACCGTAACCTCCCTTGACCATGCAAGTTGCGCTGGACATCGGGTAACACAGCTACCTCTGCTGTGGCGACACAGTCAAGGCAATCCTGCCGCCGACGGGGTCTGGGCGCGCGGTGCCTCATACGGACAAAGGGGCAACTAGGGCGGAATCGGGGACCGATTGTCAGACGGCCGGATTCCCGGTGCGCGACCGGGGAGGTGAAGTGGTATCATGATTCTACCCTTTGTCATGATGAGCAGGAGTTGATCGTTCTCTCTCCTAGAAGACGCAGGGCGGAGCGTTTCCCTGATGGCTGCAAAGACCAGCAAGATTGGCCCGAAGACCGCCGGTTCACCAGGCAAGAGGAAGCCCAAGGCGACATCCTCTGGTAGAGCCAACACGAAGTCGTCACCGAAGGGCGCTGCCTCACCGAGCAACGGAAAGCCCAAGGCCAAGCCATCCGGCAAGGGCAGCAGGGAGTCGTCATCTAAGCGCACTGCTCCTGTGAAACCCAAGACCTATGCTGAGGATCCTGGGGAACCACTATCGTTGGAAGAGATCACGGCTGCGACCGGGCTAACTGCGGAGGACATCGCAGAGCTACCCGAGCTCGCGAGGCGTGCGCTGTCTCCCGTGCGAGTCCTCACGCCCATCGATTTCCTAGACGTCGAGTGGCATGAGTCCATGGCGCGGGGGGTTGAGAAAGCCCTTGATGCTAGGGAAAAAGAAGTCGCGGAGCCTGCACCTGCCGAGACACCGCCTCCAGACTTCTACTGCCGAGCGATTACCCACAGGGGATCCCGCACTCTGACGAAGGCCCAGTACGCTGCGCTCCTGAGACGCCGTAGCGCGTATGACATGTTCATCAACGGTATGACCCGCGAGACCATTTGTCGGAAGGGCAAGGCCAAGCCTCGGTCAGAGAAGCTCGGTCCGAAGGAGCTGCGCATCCTGATCGACGTCATCGAGGCCAGAAAGCCGGTCGCGCTCCGCAAGACTGAAACAGGTAGGAGTTGCCCGAGCAGAACCACGGCTTCCCATCTCTTCGAAAGAGCGCGCGCAAAAGCTGATCTGCAGCTAGGACGCAACAAGTACCGAGCATTCCGTCTTCACAGAGGTCCTACTGCGGCGGACACGACTTACGAGTTCGACCCCCCGAACACTCTGAAGTTCTGTGTGATCATCCCGCCCAAAGCCTAGCCGGTTCCGTATCCCGAATATACGTGCCTTCTATGCCCGCTCTATTTCGCGGTCTTGCACCATTGCAGCCAGCGGCCGACGCGGCTGCCGGTGCTATGGGTTCGCGGAAAGGAGATGGACATGGGACGAGAATGGCGCTGCGGGAAGTGCAACTCCCTCCTGGGAGTGGAGCGCGGCGGTCACATTACCCTGCGCCACAAGCGAGCGCAATACGTCATAGACGGCGGTGACTACAACGTCATCGCCGTCTGTCGCAATTGCTCGACGGTCAACGAAAGGAGCAGGGGCAAGAGGCAGCAAGAGGCGGTCACCCCAAGAGGGTAGCCGAAGAAGTGCATGTGAACCCAGAGGTGCTAGACGCCCGATTGGCCAGTAAGAGGTGCCAGACGCCCGGCCGGAAAGGTCGGGCGTCATGGCATCGGCCTCATGGGACCAAGATTACAGACTGCTCGAACGGGAACTTCGGACCGACGAGTACGAAGCACTCCTTCAGAGCCTCCAGCGCACGGAGCAGTTCCTGACACAGTTCACCACATGGCCGGACGTGATCGCGTTCATGCGGAAGGGTACATCGACCGACCCTCGCAAGGACGAGGTTCTCCGACCCATCTTCCGGGTTCACGGCGAGGACCAAGACCCGCGCTGGCGCACGATCCTCCTCGCGATCTTCTGGCCGGGCCTTGAGTCGCTCTCACGCAGGAAGCGCTACTGGGAAGACGACCCAGACGACGGCTCTGATGAACTTTGGCAGAACATCGTCTCGACGTTCCTGCGGGTGGTCTGCCGCCTGGACGTGAATCGTCGTCCGGCGCGGTTGGTCCAGAAGGTCATGAACGACACCTTCCACCACCTGTACCGCAGGTACCGGCGGCACTGGGACCGCGCGAACCGCGAGGTCACGACGGATCCGCAGGTAATCGAAGCGCTCGCCGGTGGGTTCCATGGGATCGACCTCGAGGCCATCGATCTCCGGGACGCGCACGAGCGGGAGATCAACAGACTTCGGGGGCACCGCGAAGCCGGCCGAATCACCGAAGCCGACTTCCTGCTCATCGTCGGGACGCGCCTCTATGGCGAGACAGTCGCTGAGCACGCACGTAGGGTGGGTCTCAACTACGAGGTTGCCAAGAAGCGTCGCCAGCGTGGCGAGGCTGCTATCCGACGCTTCGAGGAAAGCACGCAGTGATCATGGAGCGCACGTCCCCTTTGATCGCCTTCGGTCCCCCTTTGAAGATCGGAGACCAACGAGGCATCGATCCGAAAGGAGCCCCAATCATGATCAGCACGGCTGAAGCGCGAGACCTGATCAACGACCTCTTCGAGGAAGAGGCTCTTGTGATTGGAGGACTGGTCGCGGTCCACGGGATCGACGACGACCTGGTGTGG
>JAUVLP010000050.1 GCA_030600655.1 Candidatus Eiseniibacteriota bacterium | reverse complement strand
TCTCCTGGGCCATCGTATCCCGCCCAGCAGCCGGCTGCAAGGACGACGCTTGCCGTATCTGGGACACTGAGCGTAGACTGAAGACTGTCGCGTCACACAGCTAGAACAGGTGAATCTGATGTTAGGGAACCTGATATGGGAATGGTAGGTGTCAACCCGGTTGCTCAGGGGCATCCCACCAGCGTGGGGTGCCCCTTTTTGCAGGGGCGGGCGCGACGCGAATCCAGACATGACCTGTGCTCGCCTAGTCCGTCGTGGTGATGGCGACTGCATCCCGCAGCACAACGCCATGTGACATCATTCCCTGGAGTTCCCGCACACTGAGCAAGGTTTATCGGGATCGAGCGCCCTTCTGCCTGTCGATCATGTCCTGGAACTGGAGCTTCTGATCGTCCAGATCCTTGATCTGCGCAATGGGACGCAGCGCCCGCTCGCGCCGATGCCGCCGTCCACGGCGACGTGCCGAATCCGGAACCAGATCTCGGTCTCGGCCCCGCCCGGGTGCCTGCGTCGAATACTCTTACGTTCGGGGAGCCAATTGTTCCGGTCTTCGAACCGTTGAGGGTTTGGTAACGCGTACCAGATCTCGATCCTGCGCTTGTCATAAACGAGGGCCTTCTTCACCATCCGGCGGAGAAGGCCCTTCTGTTTGTAGGAGATATGTCTTCCTGGGATTCAGCCCTGGACACTGCCATCTACCTGTACAGGCGCTTGATGGTTCCCCAAGTGGCTGTTTCAACAGGACTGACACCTGTGATGTTGATATCGAACTCAGTGGTCGGATCGGGCGAATTGTCGTGCCAGAAGTTGAACAGGTACTGACCTGGTCCCAGCGTCGCGATCCCGAAGTGCTCCATGAAGTCGATGCCCAGGAGGCCGTTGCCGAAACTCGCGTAGGCGGTGCCGAGGACGCGATCACTCTGGGATGGTCCGTCGTACATGTGGAAGGTCGCAGTGTACGCGGGATCGCTGGGGGTGAAAGTGGTCAACGTGAACGACTTCAGTGATTCGCCGGGGTCGACTTGCAGGATCCAGCCGTCCGAGGACAAGTCCACTGTGAATCTGATCGTGTTGGGGTTGGGTGCTCCGAACGGGATCATGAACGCGGAGTTGGGATGCGGCAGGTCGCCGTCGACCGCTTCGTCATACACGAATCCTGCTTGGGCGAACGGCGCGCACCAGACGAGGAGGCACAGCACCGCAAGCACCATGAACCCTATTCCACCTGAACATCTTTTCATTTCTACTCCTCCCTGGATGAAGGAAGACCGCAAGGGGCGGCGGTCTGCGCAGTTCCTTCCGAAACGCCATCTCGACGTCTCCAGCGCAGCCTAACAACCAGGTCGCTGTCGGTCAAACGCTATCTATCGAGTCCAGTTCCGATGGATGCGCTGGACACGCCCGGTCATGCGCGGGTTCCTCAGTGAGGATCGTCGATGGCTTGCCTGAACACCGCTCAGCGCCATTGTGGCTGCCTTGCCGGGTGAAGCATAGGGAGCTCTTCGTTGGATGTGTGAAGGGCTGGTGCAGCCGAACTTGGCGTGTCGCAACACTTACCCACCTTGCCTGCTCGTTTCTGTGGTATAATAGTAGATGAGTGTATTCCAGAGGGGACAACACAGCGCTCGCAGAGCGAGCGCGCCAGCGCGAGAAGCGCTAGAAAGCAGGGCAGAAGATGAAGAACGCGGCCATTTTGATGGTTATCACCGGTCTGCTTCTGGCGGGGTTTGCACCAGCTCATGCCCAGACGGCCGTCCTCATCTCCGAGATGTGCGACCCGCACTTGAACTACCTCACCGACCGTTTCATCGAGATCTATAATGCGGGGCCCTCGGTAGTCGACCTGACCGACTGGGATCTCGTCGCGGTGGGGAACTCGGGTGACATCTTCACATGGCCGCTATCGGGGACCATCGACCCTGGGGAGGCGCTCGTATGCGGTGACGCGACGACCGTCATCGCGTTTCCGGTCGACTTTCCTGAGGAGACATGGTCGAGCAACAACAGCCTGTGGAATGGAAAGATCGGGGACGGCGCCAAGCTTCTCAATGCCGGTGCTGTCGTCGTTGATTACGCCGTCGTGACCGGCACGCACTTTGAGAACGAGGACTACGTGCGTAACGAGGGCATCGTGTTCCCCAACACCTCGTACGATCAGTCGGAGTGGACAGCTACGCCTGTCGAGTACCCGACCAATGGGACGCCGGGCACGCATGTGACCGCGCCACCGACGCCGGGGCCGACGATCGCCAATATTGTTACAGACCCCGAAGCTCCACTTCCCGGCGAGGCTGTCGATGTCTCCGCTGATGTGTCGGATACAACGGCAATCACGTCGGTCTCGCTCTTCTGGGGAACATCCCCACTTTCTCTGAGCAGCGAGATCGTCATGTCGCACGTTTCGGGTGACACCTACGATGCCGATACCTCCATACCGGCGCAGTCCGCCGGCGTCACTGTCTATTTCAAGATTCAGGCGATCAATGATCTGCCGGGAACCAGCATCTCAGATGTCGAGAGCTACTCCCTGCCGTACACGGTCTCCATCAGTGACATTCAGGGCGCCGCGTCTTCATCTCCCTACAACGGCTACGCCGTGATAACCCATGGCGTGGTCACCGCGCGCTACAACTCGTATTTCACTCTCCAGGACGGTAGCGGAGCCTGGAATGGAATGTGGGCGAGGGGTCTTGACGCGCCGTCCGTTGGTGATACGGTGACCATCAGAGGAACCGTGACGGAGAGCGACGGTCCGAACACCGGCAACACGTTCATTGTGGGAGCCGTCGTTCAGAGCTCTTCTGCAGCCGTGGTAGTGCCGGCCCCAACCGTCATCACGACGGTCGCGCTCTCATCAGAGAGCTATGAGGGAGTGCTGGTCACGGTCGAGAGTGCGGAGTGCACGAATACCACGCTGGGCTCGGGAGAGTGGGAGGTAGATGACGGTAGCGGCGCCGGTCGCGTAGATGATCTGGGATACGCGTTTGCGCCGATACTGGGGACGGTCTATGACATCACCGGTCCGCTCGCATACACGGATGGCGACTTCAAGCTTGAACCTCGTGATGCCGGCGATATCGTGTGGGCAGGTGACAATGCGGCGCCCGAACTTTTCCAGGTCTACGCGACCAACGAGACGACCGTACTTGTGACCTTCTCAGAGGACGTCGACGATACAACCGCCGAAACCGTCACCAACTACACAATCGCCGGGTTGACAGTCAGTGCAGCCGCGCGTGATGCATCGAACCACGACCAGGTCACGCTCACCGTGTCCACCATGTCACCCATGAACTACATACTCGTGGTCGACGGCGTAGAGGATCTCTACGGGAACGCGATGGACAACGTGAGCTACGGCTTCGACTACGTCGACATCACCGTTCCTGCGGGTTACTACGACAGCGCTGAGGGGCTGCTGGGCGAGTCCCTGCAGGCGGCCCTTCACGCGATCATCGATAACCACACCGTCCAGAGCTACGCGTACTCGTGGATAGCCTTCAGGAGCACCGACGACAAACCCAACGGGAAGGTCTGGGACATGTACTCCGATGTCCCGGGTGGCGTGCCGCCGTACGAGTACACGTTCGGTATCGATGAGGGGGGAGTCGGTGGTGTGGAGGGAACCGGATACAATCGCGAGCACTCGTGGCCGAGCAGTTGGTACGGGGGCGAGGTGTATCCGATGTACTCCGATCTGTTCATGATCTACCCGACCGACAACTACGTGAACAACCAGCGTGGTTCCGATCCATACGGCGAGGTGGATTCGCCGAGCTGGACGTCCTTGAACGGGAGCAAGAGAGGCAACTGCTCGTATCCGGGATACTCCGGCATCGCGTTCGAACCGATCGATGCTTACAAGGGAGACTTCGCGCGGACCTACTTCTACGTGACTTCACGCTACTACTCAGAGGACGCCGCGTGGCCGGGGAGTGCCATGGCCGACGGCGCCGAACTCATGCCGTGGGCCGTCAATATGCTGTTGGATTGGCACATAGACGATCCAGTGAGTCGCAAGGAGCTCGAGCGTAACGGCACCATCTATGTGCTCCAGGGGAACCGCAACCCGTTCATCGATCACCCGGAGTTTGCAGCCGCCATGTATGTGACGACCGGTGTGGACGAGTTCGTGGAGCCGACTTTCGATCTTCATCAGAACGCGCCGAACCCGTTCAATCCGACGACGACCGTGAGCTTCTCCTTGTCCGGGGAGATGGTCGTGGAGCTTTTTGTCCACGATGTCAGCGGGCGATACGTCACTACGCTGGTTTCTGGAAGATTTTCCGCAGGCCGCCACGCCGTGGTATGGAATGGCCGGGACGCGAGCGGGCGAGAGGCTGCATCCGGTATCTACTTCTACAGCTTGAAGATAGGGGAATCGCAGGAGCGCAGGAAAATGGTGCTTCTGAAATAATACCGAATCTGACGGTTTGCCACGATCACAGCTTTGGCCCCGGAGATACTTGGGCCGACGATTGAGCTTGACCTGCAGGGTACCGTCGGCTATGCTGTCTCCTAGCAGAGGCGACCATGTTGGTATGTTGTACGTACCCGGAGACTCTTACGAGGGACTTGGCGCAAGTGTCAGTCCCTTTTTGTGTTTCAGGGGGTGCCATGAGGCACCCGAGGATGTGGAGCGGTACCGGCGATCGGTGATGGTGCCACCTGCAGGGGCATACGGGCCCCGTAATGAAGAAAGTCGGAGGGTTGGATAAGACCTGGCCCCCGGCAGGACAATCGTCGGAGCAAGGAGTTGTCTTTGCTCGGCGAGACGAAGAGAGGTAGTGGACAGTGAGTACAATCGGAACCGTGAAGTGGTTCAACGACAGCAAGGGCTTTGGTTTCATCTCGCCCGAGGACGGATCGAAGGACGTTTTCGTTCACCATTCGGCAATCCAGGGCGGCGATGAGTTCAAGACGCTGAGCGAAGGTGATCGTGTGCAGTTCGACGTCGTCGCGGGCGAGAAGGGTCCCGCAGCGGAGAACGTCACGAAGGTCGAAGCCTAGCTGCAGTAGAACCGCAAGCTGGTTTGATTCAACAGGGCCACCCCATTGGGGTGGCCCTGTTTTTGAGTGTCGTCGCTCAGACGTGTGTGCGTGCCAGACTGATGGTTGACGACCACCACCTGTGAAGATGAGGAGAGCTGTGCGAATCAAGCTGTTGGTTACGGCCGCTCGACCGGTTCCTTGATCTCGCCTTGTCCCCGTCAGGGGTGCGCGCGGTTCTCCTGGACGTGATCGCCTTCTCGGCGGCAGTCGTTTCGGCGAGTGTCTTCCGCTGGGAAGCCAATGGCATTATCTGGGCACTCTGGGTGTCGAGTCTGTGCGTAGGTTTCACGACGATCTTCGTGGCGATTGCGTCCGGCGTGAAAGACTCGTCCTCCGGACCGCTCGCAGTGAGACTTCTGGGAGGCTTGGGAGTTCTGGTGTTCTTCGCCTTCCACTTCGGGCTTTTCCACTTCGTACACAGTGTCTTCTTGAGCGCGTTCTTTCCTCTCACAGATGACAATGCCTTGCTTCTCAATAAATGGTTGCATTACCGTCCGCGATATCTGGGTCGTCTGAAGGCCTCAGGGCCCCAAAGATCCGGCTTGACACCGGCTGTTCCATATCAGCGGTAGAGAGCCTTGATGGCGCCCCAGGCCGAGGTCTCGACGGGATTGATGTCGCACTCGCAGTAGGGGAGCACGCCGGTGAGATCACCCGTCTCGACGTTCAGTGCAAACTTGATGCCGAGATGATCTTCGAACACCTGCGGTTCGGTCGGCGGGAAAAGCGAGAAGTAGCAGACATGCATCCACCCGTACTCGCCCAGTTCGCAGTTGCTTTCGTCCGGCTCGAACTTGAGCGTCGGGCCGTCGAGAGGGAAATGGGGATCGCCGTCGCAGTCGAACTCGCTGTACATGTCGACCTCGCAACTGTCCTCGCCGTACGCGAGCCCGGCCGGGATCAGATGTTCGAAGTACCCGACGTCACAGGCGCATTCACAGCCGGCGAGAGCGAGGTAGATTGTTGTGTGGCTGATTCCGTGTCCGCCGTACTCGGTGGTGTCCCAGTAGATGTGGTAGCAGTACTGCCAGTAGCCCGGGTAACCCGCCGGTGTGGCATCAAAGGCGAGACCGGTGCCCCAGATGGCGTCGGCCGATGCCACTGTGGAGGCTCCGAGGCAAAGCGCGAGGATTGCGCACGCCAGAATTGCTCTTGCTTTCATACTCATGACGCACCCTCCTGATGTGGAGATACCTATGCGCCGACCGCTCCGCAGCGCGCTGCCCATCGACCAGTAACTATACTGCATCGCACCCATGATATCACTCTGAGGACATGATATCAAGCACAAAGGATCCACATGCGAACCTCGCGGACTAGGTGGTCCGGGAGGTTCCTGTTCGGTAGCGGGGACCTGCTTCTTCGCGGTGTGGATCTTCGATATCCGGTCTTGGCAGGTGACTGGTGTCAGGGCAACAGAGTTCCTGCGGGCACGATACATGCTATATTACGCAAACTGTGTTACATAGGGTCCGGGCTGGACTGGGGGAAGAAGGAGTACCACGTATGCGTTTCATCCGTCCGACCGTAGTGTTCCTTGTCGCTGTATTCATCTTCGTTCCCACAGTGCTCCCTGCACAGGAGTGCTACACGACCCTCGATGACGGGGTGTGGGGTAATCCGAACAGATCCTTCAACGGTGTTCCGATCCCGACTATCATCGACAGCCTCATCCCGGTTGGTGATCCGCTCATGATCGGCATAGCGGGTCGTTCGGTCGCCTTCGCGGATGGCGGAGAATTGTGCATTCTCGATGGTCTTCCGGGGGGTGGTCGTCCGTGTGCGCTCACCGGTGACTTTGTCGATGCCGTGGTTGACACTGACTGCGTTTTGCCTGAGGGCTTCCCGGTGAACAACAAGGGCAAGTTCAGGAATGCTCTCCTGAGCGAGACGATGGCGCTCTCTCTGAACTGTCGCTTCGATCCCGATCTTTTTCTTCTCGAAGTGACGCCTGTCATGTTGACAGTTGCGGCCCTGCCCGGTGAGGACGGGCTCTACGGCACAGCTGATGACTCCCTGTGCGCCTATTGTGACACCATGACCGTGCGCATGCCTGCGGAACTCATGGCTGCTTTTGAGGACAGCATGGGAATCGACCCGACGGTTGGAGCTGTGCTCGCTTTCGCGAACACGTCGTTGGGAGGAGGGGAGACCTACGGCCTCACTGGCAAGACGGTCTGGCATGCCGTGAAGAACCTGAACCGTGCCTTCAAGCGCGCTCGCTTTCTTGTGAGCGCGGAGCCGGACACGATCGTTCCGATCGTACTCACGGCCGAGGGTAACAGTGGTGAGCGTGCAAACGGCGCGACTGCGAAACTCTCGCTTGTTGCTACGAGAACGGCATCCGGCGCTCCAGCTCTTTATCTAAGCCTTCCCGAGCAGTCACACGTCCGCGCCGTTGCGTACAACGCAGCCGGTCGCGAGGTCGCGGTTCTTGCAGATCGCGTGCTGCCATGCGGGGAGACCGTGCTGGAGTTTCCCGCGAATCGACGGCTCGCTTCGGGTATCTACTTTGTCCGGGCGGAGACAGCATCTTCTGCCGGTACGTCACAGCTCGCAACGAAGGTAGTGATCCTGCGGTAGCCGTGTTCCTCACAGACACGAGTCGCTATACGGAAGAAGAGAAGCCGCCGCCCGCACTGACGGGTGGCGGCTTCTCTTCTATTTCTGGGGGGACAGAGTGAAGGGAGAGCCGGCGGGTTCGGTGGTCACATCGATTCTGGCTGTTGTTCTCCCGATCGTCTCCGTGGCGCCAGGGTCTTTCAACTCTGATCCAGCACCTGCCGGACCTTGGAGGTCAGTGATCCGACGGTGAAGGGTTTCTGGAGGAAGGCGAGGTCCTTATCCAGCACGCCGCGATGTGTGATCATATCGTGGGTGTAGCCGGACATGTAGAGTACCTTCAGATTCTGGTGTGCCTCAGCGGTCCTGGCGAAAAGTTCCCTGCCATTCATCCCGGGCATGACCACATCGGTGAGCAGCAAGTCCGAATCGCCATCGTGCTGGTCGATAACCGCCAGCGCTGCCTCGCCATCCTCGGCGAGCAGGACGGTGTAGCTGGCTCGTTCTAGAATAGTCCGCGCCAGCGTGCGAAGCTGGTCGTTGTCCTCTGCCAGGAGAATGGTCTCGGAGCCTCTCAGGTTTGTCACTGCTTCTTCGTCCTTCCTCTGCTGTTCTGGTGCTTTCCCGACAGTCGTGTCCCCGGAGACGGGGAGGTAGATCGTGAAGATCGTGCCCTTGCCGAGCTCGCTGTCTGCCAGGATGTTGCCCTCGTGCTGTTTTACGATGCCATAGACTGTGGCGAGGCCCAGGCCGGTGCCCAGGATTCCCTTGGTGGAGAAGAACGGCTCGAAGATATGCTTGATGGTCTCATCATCCATGCCGCATCCAGTGTCGCTGACGGTCAGCACGACATATTCTCCGGGACTCACACCGTGACAACCTGCCGCGTAGTCATCATTCAAATCTACCATTCCTGTCTGGATCGTCATCCTGCCACCGACGGGCATGGCGTCTTGGGCGTTGACCGTCAGGTTCATGATGACCTGCTTGATCTGGCCGGCATCGGCCTGGATCGTCCGGATGTCTGGCGACGGAATGATCTTGATCTCTATATCCTCCCGGATGGAGCCGCGGAGCAGTGTCTGGAATCCTGCAATGAGGTCGTTCAGATCAAGTGCCCTGTAGTCCAAAGTCTGTTTGCGGCTGAAGGCCAAGAGTTGGCGTACCAGATCCCGCGCAGCCATACCCGCCTTGACGATCTCATCCACGGACTCTCGCCGCTCATCTCCAGCGTGGAGTTTCTCCAGGAGCATCTCGCTGTAGCCGAGGATCGGCGTAAGTAGATTGTTGAGATCGTGTGCAATGCCACCGGCCAGCCGGCCTATGGATTCCACCTTCTGGGCCTGACGATGCTGTTCCTCCAGTCGGGTATTCTCTGCCTCCACCCGCCGCCGCTCGGTGATATCGAGAATGAACGCGACGAAGACGGGGGTGCCATCGGTTATCAATGTCGATGAAGGCGACGCCGAGCTTGTACTGCGTGGTCCCCAGCTTGAGACGGCGCGCACAGCCTACGATGCGGCGCTCGCCACGCTTGAACAGGCCCTGCTCCATCTCGAACGCACGACTGTTGTGTCGCCTTTCAATGCGATCGTCGAGGATAGGTCCGTGGATCGGGGAGGTGTAGTCGCCGCCAACACGGCGTTGGCCACGCTCACCGGAACGGACGCGTGCTGGGTAGAGATGCTTGTTCCCGTGGACGACCTGAAGTGGATCAATACGCCGCGCGCGGGCGGGTCCGGTGAATCGATCGTGCGCGTGCGGCAGGGAGCTGTCTGGGATGAGGGGATCTGGCGCGAAGGACGCGTGCTGGGTCGCTCCGGCAGCCTGGAGGCTCAGGGCCGGATGGTCAGGGTCATTGCGGAGGTGCCGGATCCGTTCGCTCTGCAGAAGGCGAACGCCGCGGTCCCCGCTCTGCTTATGGACTCCCTCGTCGACGTCGAGATCTTCGGGCAGACCCTAGCAGATGTGGTTGTCGTTGACCGCCGCTACGTCCACGACGGTAACAGGGTCTGGCTAATGGACAGTGATGGCAACCTCAGGATCCGTACGATCGAACCTGTCTACACGGGCGAAGGCCAGGTATTCGTGGCAGAGGGCCTCAGAGCGGGAGAACGGCTGGTGACGAGCTACCTCTCGGCTCCGGTAGAGGGCATGCCGCTGCGTGTGAAGGGCGGCGTGGCTAAGGGAAGTGGGGTTGAGGGTGGCGCGACGGAGGGTGTTGGGGCTGAGGGTGGTGGAACGGAGGGGGTGGAGAGCCGATGACGGGCAAGAACAGAGGTGGGGCAATCGCGTGGATGGCCTCGAATCATGTGACCGCCAACATAATGATGCTGGTTCTTCTGATCGGCGGGTTCTTCATGACCACCCGCATCAAACAGGAGGTCTTCCCTGAGTTCAGTCTGGACGCGGTTACGATAACCGTGGCGTACCCGGGCGCTTCGCCTGAAGAAGTGGAGAGCGGCATAGTGCTCGCTCTGGAAGAAGCCGTCCGCGGAGTCTCTGAGATCAAACGCGTCCAGGCGACGGCTGCTGAGGGAATGGCCACGGTCACGGCCGAGCTGCACACTGGCGCTGATGGCCAGAAGGCCTATCAAGAGATCGACCAGGAAGTCGCTCGCATCGTCACGCTCCCCAAGGAGGCTGAGGAGCCGCAGGTGAGATTGCAGACGACTCGTCGGCTGGTGCGGAACCTCGTTATCTATGGGGATGTGAGCGAACAGGTGCTTCGTGAGCTGAGCGAAGAGGCGCGCGACATACTGCTGCAGTCTCCCGAGATCACCCAGGTGGAAGTGGCCGGTGTGCGGGACATGGAGATTCACATCGAGATCTCACAGGAGACGCTCCGCGCCTACGGGCTCAGCCTGGACGGGGTTGCTCAGGCAGTCACTGAGGCCACACTGGAGATGCCGGGCGGCTCCGTGAGGACCAGGGGCGGCGAGATCCTCCTGCGCGTCAAGGAGCGCAGGGACTGGGCCAGGGAATTTGCACGTTTGCCTGTCATCACGACCGCATCCGGCGCCGTGGTGCGTCTGGTCGACATCGCCACCGTGTCCGAGGGTTTCGAGGATTCGAACGTCGAGCAGCGATTCGACGGGCTCCCATGCGTCGATGTGGAGGTTTACAGGGTTGGCGCCCAGACGCCTATAGGAGTGTCCGGGGCCGTCAACAGGGTCCTCGAAAATATCGAAGAAATTCTACCCCCCGGCGTGGACGTTGCCTCCACCGTCAACCGGGCCGAGAACTACGAACAGCGCCTCAGGCTTCTGCTCAAGAATGCGTTTCTAGGACTCGTCCTTGTACTCATCGTGCTGGGGTTGTTCCTCAATCTGCGCCTGGCTTTCTGGGTGACCATGGGCATTCCCGTCTCATTTCTGGGTGGTCTGCTCTTCATGCCCGTGATCGGTGTGACCATCAACATGATCTCGATGTTCGCGTTCATCATAGCGCTCGGCATCGTGGTCGACGATGCCATCGTTGCGGGGGAGAACATCTACGAGTACCGCCGTCGCGGAATGGGCTTTCTCGAGGCCGCGATTCAGGGCGCGCGAGACGTTGCCGTGCCCATCTCGTTCAGCATTCTGACGAACATAGTGGCGTTCCTGCCGCTCGCGTTCATACCGGGATTCATGGGGAAGATCTTCGTTGCCATTCCGATGGTTGTCATTACCGTCTTCGTCATCTCCTGGGTGGAGGCGCTTTTTATTCTGCCGGCGCACTTGGCTCGCGGGCACTCCGGCGAGCACACCGGAATAGAGGGCCGCATCAATCGCGTGCAGCAGCGGGTTGCGGAAGGGCTCGAGCGTTTCATACGTGGCCGCTACTCGCGGTTTCTCAAGAAGGCCATTAGCAACCGGCGCATCACCGTTGCCTTGGGGCTCGTACCGCTAATGCTTGTGCTCGGCTATGTGTCAAGCGGGCGCATGGGCATGATTCTCATGCCGAAGGTTGAGGCAGACCGGGCAGTTGTCACGGCGGTGCTGCCCTATGGTGTTCCACTCGAGCGGACGCGAGAGGTCAGGCATCTTATCGAGGCGGCGATCGGTCGAGTCATCGATGAGCATGGCGGGTCCAGGCTCTCCGAAGGAGTGAAGGGGCGGGTCAGGGAGAATACAGTGGAGGTGACGGCCTATCTGACCGATCCGGACGAGCGTCCGTTGAACACCTTCCAGTTCGCCAGGTTGTGGCGCGAGGAGGTCGGACAGATTCCGGGGCTCGAGATGCTGCGCTTCGAGGCGGACCGAGGGGGGCCGGGCGCGGGCGCCGCGCTGACGATAGAGCTGTCGCACCGGGACGTTGAGACGCTCAACAGGGCCAGCTCCGACCTTGCCGCGAGGCTCGCGGAGTTTACCTACACGAGAGACATCGACGACGGGTACAGCCCGGGCAAGGAACAGATGGATTTCCGGATCCGGCCTGAAGGACACGCGCTGGGTCTGACTGCCAGTTCCATTGGGCGGCAGGTGCGGTCGTCCTTCTACGGTGCGCAGGCTCTCCGCCAGCAGCGTGGGCGGAACGAGGTGAAGGTTCTCGTGCGTCTCCCGCTCGAGGCCAGGAGTCGAGAGGCGGACGTGGAGAACCTCTTGATCCAGACGCCTGCGGGGACGTGGGTGCCGCTCCTGGAGGTCGCTGAGGTGGACCGCGGGCGTGCCTATACGAGCATCTCCAGGCGGGACGGGCGACGTACGGTTCAGGTCACGAGCGGCGTGGAACCGTTTGATCAGAGCTCCGTTGTGCAGGCCAGTCTCGAGGAGTCGGTGCTGCCGTCGCTGGTCGAGGACTACCCAGGCCTCTCGTACTCATTCGAAGGCTTCCAGGCTGATGTACGGGAGAGCATGAGCGCCCTCGTAGGGGGCTTCGCGCTGGCGCTGGTGATCTCCTTCGGACTTCTGGCCATCCCCTTCAAGAGCTACGTTCAGCCTCTTGTTGTCATGATGGCTATTCCCTTCGGCATTGTGGGAGCTGTGCTCGGTCACCTGCTGATGGGGTACAGTCTCAGCATCATCAGCTTGATGGGCATCGTGGCGCTCGCCGGCATCGTCGTAAACGACTCGCTCATCCTTATCGTCCATGCGAATGAGCTTCGCCGCGATGGCCTGAGCGCAGAGGAGGCGATTCACAAGGCGGGCGTGCGCCGGTTCCGACCAATTCTTCTGACTACGATGACCACCTACGGTGGACTCGCGCCGATGATCTTCGAGACGTCTCGCCAGGCGCGGTTCATGATCCCGATGGCGCTGTCACTCGGATACGGGATCGTCTTCGCGACGATCATCACTCTGGTGCTTGTCCCGAGTCTCTACTTGCTGGTGGAGGATCTGCAGTCCGCGGCCGCTCGAGCGATGGCCAGGTGGCGCCGCGCGGAAGCCTAGACGAGCGCACGATTCGCAGGATGACTTGTGGAGGAACGTCCCTGCCGGAGGGTTCATCTGGCGGGGACGTGCATCTCCATGGCAAACTACGTGTAGCTCCTTCCTTTCACGGTCTACGATGCCGCATGCACTCCTCTCATTGAGGTATGCCATGTCCGGTCGCGCTCCCATTCCCCTCCTGGTCGGGCATTGCTTGGGATTCCAGCTTCCTCCCTTGAGCAGTGGTCGGTTTCGTTGTAAACTTGGTTCTCGCGTTAGAGTTCCCTGCGGGTCGTATCCTGGCAGGGCTGCTTGCATTACGATGTGCTGTCACGGTTGTCTTGTAGCCTGCAGTCTGCCTGATGCGGGTGGAGAACAAGGGGGGAAACAATGCAGAAAGGTCTTATCGGAATCGGTCTGCTGCTCGCAGTTGCTGTTATGCTGTCCCTGTCCGTGTCTGCATGGGCGGAGATACCGGCCGATGTAGAGGACCTTGTGAATCACCTCGGCTTCCTTGGCTATGAATCAGAGGAGCGGGATACCTACATCAGCGTGACGCACGACGATAAGACGAGCTTCACGCTTCAGGGTTACGAAGGGGGGATCCTGGTCCGGGGATTCTATGAAGGTAGTGATTACTCGGAGACCCATAAGGGAGAGTTTCTCGAGGTGGTCAACGAGCTGAACGTCTCAGCGACAGTTATGCGTGCGTTTCTGGACAGCGATGGGGATCTTGGCCTTGAGGCCTGGTTCCCGGCAGGCTACGACAAGGTTCGCTTCGCGATCTTCGTTGAGGCGTGGCAGAGCGACACCGGAGACCTTCTACTGTCGAGATACGACGATCTGGCCGAGTTCCTGGAGTAGCTTAAGGATACCAGTAGTGAGACTCAGGGGTGGCTACAACATAGGCCTCGCCGGAAGGCCCGCGGCGTTGGTCGTTGACCTTCCGGTTCCGGACAGGCTCGTTCTGCCGCTTGTGAGCCGGTGCTTTCGCTTCAAAGATATTCGTGTCGAAGAAGGCGTCCGCGTTCCCGCCGGAACGGTACTCGCGAGAGACCCGAAGCGTTTCTCGGCTCCGCTCATTGCAGCGTACGGTGGCACGGTGCGCCTTGACGAGATCGCGGGCCACATAGTTCTCGAGTCCCTGCACGGAACACCACCTGGAGACTCTTCGCGCTCACACACGGCCGCTCAAGCAGGTGCACAGGGTGGCTCCCGGGGAGCAGGCGCATCGTTCGGCTCACCGGCTGACGCTCGGAAGCGACTTGTCGCTCTCGGAGCATGGCATTTCATCACCGACGCCCGCACGAACCTGTCGGTGGACCCTGCCGGCAAGACCCATGATGTCATAGTCTCAGCGGTGCATCTTGAGCCTTTCGTCGCGAGCGCTGAGGCGCTTCTGGACGGGAGGCTCGATTCGTTTGTCCGCGGACTCGAGCAGCTTCACGAGTTGACCGAAGGCGGGACCATTCACGTTGCTGTAGCCGATGGCGCGGGATTCGCGAGAGAACTCGCGACCCTCATCGCGCATCACTCCTGGTGTCGGTTCCATACCGTGACGGCGCGCTACCCGTTTGGTCATCCGTTACTGATCCTGCGGCGCTTTGGACTTGGCCGTGACTCGGAGCATCCTGCGTGGGCGATCGGGACCGCAGGCGTCCTCGCGATCGAAAGAGCGCTCTCGTCCGGCACACCGAGTGTGGAACGCTTGATAGCGCTTGGCGGCCCGGCCGTCAGTGAACCGGTCCATCTCAGAGCCGTCATCGGTTACCCGGTCGACGAGATCACTAGCAACCGTCTCTGCCGCGACGATGTGCGCGTGATCAGTGGAGGCATTCTTACTGGGAGTGAAGTGTCGCCGGAGCGGTCCGGACTTGATTTCGAGTGCAACGGTCTGACGATCCTCGATGAACTCCGAAAGCGTCACATGCTCGCCTTCGCGAGACCCGGCCGCTGGCGAAACTCATACAGCAGAACCTTCGTGAGCCGCCTGTGTCAGGGCGGTCCGCCGGAGCGCTTGAATACGACTCTCGCGGGGGAACCGAGGGCATGCGTTTCGTGCGGGCAGTGCATGGATGTCTGCCCTGTTGGGATACTGCCCGGCGTCATCCACAAGTTCCTCCACGCGGACGAGATCGATGAGGTGGAGCGCATGCGAGTGGACCTCTGCATCGAGTGCGGTCTTTGCTCCTACGTCTGTCCCTCGAAGATCGAGCTTCTCTCCGACATGTGCGACGCCAGGCGGCTGATACGCGAGGAGCACGAGGCTCAGGAGAAGTTGGAGGCCAGGGCAAAGCTCGAGGAAGAGAAGAGGCTGACGGCCAGGGAGGCGCTTGCGGCAGAGGAGAGGTTGGCGGCCAAAGAGGTGCTGGCAGCAGAGGATGAGTCGGCAGGGGAGGAGGCAGGAGCATGAAACTGATTCTGACTCTCCTCGACAAGACACGCCCCCTCTTTCAGAAGGGAGGGCGTTTCACCGCGCTCAAACCAGTCTACGATGCCGTCGACGCTTCCCTCTTTTCGCCGCTCGCGCGAACATCGCGAGCTCCGCACATTCGCGACCCCCTCGACGTCAAGCGCTACATGTCTACGGTCATCATCGCTGTTGCTCCCTGTCTCCTGGCTGCAGTCCACTTCTTTGGCCTGCGCGTACTTGCCATGGTGCTCGTCTCGTACGCCGCCGGTGGAGCAGTCGAGCTCCTCCTTGCCGCGTTCAAGAAGGACGAGATCAGCGAAGGGCTTCTCGTTACCGGGATGCTCTTCCCGCTGATCCTGCCTCCCGGGCTACCACTCTGGATGGTCGCTCTGGGCGCGGCGTTCGGCGTGCTCGTTGGGAAGGAACTCTTCGGTGGTACTGGTAGGAACCTGTTCAACCCGGCGCTAATCGGGCGCGTGTTTCTGGCCCTCAGCTATCCGAAGGCGATGTCGTCCGGTTGGATCGAACCCGGACGGGGACTGGCCGGCCGCCTGCTCGAGTACGCGACCGACGGCGTGACGATGGCGACGCCTCTGGCCGCCGCGAAGAGCGGCACGTGGGCAGCGCTTCCCGATCTCTTTTTCGGTAACGTCACGGGCAGCGTGGGGGAGACGTCGGCGCTCGCGGTTCTCATGGGGGGAGCATTCCTTCTCATCATAGGGATCGCCAACTGGCGGACCGTCGCGGCTATGCTCGGTACATTCGTCATCGTGACCGCGGGGATCTATGGTGGAGACCCACATGCGATCATCTGGCATCTCCTGTCGGGTGGGCTGCTCTTCGGGGCGTTCTTCATGGCGACTGATCCCGTCTCCAGCCCGGTCATGAACTCGGCCAAATGGGTTTACGGCGCGATCATCGGGATCGCGACGGCCCTCATCAGGAACTTCACCGGCTACGTTG
>JAUVLP010000073.1 GCA_030600655.1 Candidatus Eiseniibacteriota bacterium | reverse complement strand
CGTGATGGTGGGCCCACTCGGATTCGAACCAAGGACCTACGGATTATGAGTCCGCTGCTCTACCGCTGAGCTATGGGCCCGAACCAAGCAAAGAGAATACCACTCCCGTCTTCAGGTGTCAACGTTACGGGAGATCGATGTATCCCCTGAGCCTGCTTCTCCGCTTGTAGTGTCTCAGCTTTCCGATGGCCTTCTTCTCGATCTGCCTCACACGCTCCCTCGTGACTCCGAATATGACGCCAACTTCCTCGAGAGTCATCGGCGCGCGATCTTTCTCAAGGCCGAAGCGGAGGCGGATAATCCGTTCCTCCCGGGGATCCAGCTCGGACAGGACATCGTTGATCTCCTCCCGGAGAAGACGGAAGGAAGCGTAGTCGGATGGCGAGACAACCTTCGTGTCCTCAACGAAGTCTCCCAGACTTGAGTCCTCGTCCTCACCGATCGGTCGGTCAAGAGAAATGGGCTGCTGTGCGGCCTTGAGGATCCCCTTCACCTTGTCCTCGGAGAGTTCGAGTTTGTCGGCGATCTCGTCCACCGACGGATCCCTGCCTTCCTCCTGAACAAGCTGTCGAGTCGTACGCACGACCTTGTTGATAGCTTCGATCATGTGTACCGGCACTCTGATGGTCCGAGCCTGATCCGCAATGGCGCGCGTGATGGCCTGACGAATCCACCATGTTGCATACGTGGAGAATTTGTAGCCCCTCTTGTAATCGAATTTCTCAACGGCACGCATGAGCCCGGTGTTCCCCTCCTGGATGAGATCGAGGAAATCGAGACCCCTGTGCGTATATCTCTTCGCGATCGATATAACGAGTCGAACGTTCGCCTCGACCATCTCGGTCTTGGCCCGGTTCGCTTCGAAGTTTCCCACGCGTATCCGATAGGCAACATCTCTGAGGTTGTCACACGAGAGCCCGCATTCGCGTTCGATCCGTCTCAAGGCCCTCTTGTTGTTCCTCACCTCATTGGCGAGTTCCTCTGCTTCCGCTTTGAGCAGAGCCACTGATTTTGCACGCGATTTAGGTGTCGCTGCAGTCGCGGAGGCCTTCTTCGCTCCGCCTTTCTTTGCCTTGCTCTTCTTGGCCCGCTCCGCCTTCTTCTTTGTCTCCGCCCTCTCGCATCTCCTCACAGCCGCTTTGTGCTGTTCGGTAAGTTCTGCTATCTTCTGTTCGAGATGCTCCACCTTAAGCAGAAGCTCACCTATTCGGGAACCCATTTGCTGAACCTGCGTCGGATGCAGGCAGAGCTTCTTTGTCTCAATCGTCAAACTCTTGCTCCGTCGCTCGACCGCCTTCTCTGTCTGCGTCGAGCGGCGTGACCCGGCCTTCCTGATCTTCGCCTCTAGTTCCTTCTTCTCACGATCAAGCTTGACGATCTTGTTCATCCTCAGGACGACCTTGCGGCGCTCTTCCTTGCCGGTCGCGTTCTTTCGTTTCCTGTCGACAATTACGACGCGGTCGAGTCGTAACTTCTCGGCCGTCAACCGTTCGGTCAGCAAGACCAGTTTCTTCATAGTCGTCTGCACTTCGAAAACGGCGCCGTACTCCATCAACTCAGCCGCCTCGATCCTCTTGCAGATCTCAATTTCACCCTCACGGTTCAGAAGCTTGACCGACCCCATCTCTCTCAGATACATACGGACCGGATCGTCGAATCTGAGACGTGGCTCGACCTTCGTCTTCTTTCTTGCGTCCCGTTTCTCGCGGGCCTCCCTGGCCTTCTTGTCGATCACCTCGATGGAGTTATCAGCAAGACGGCAGTAGACCTCATCGACGACATCTATGTCGATGCCCGTGCCGAAGAAACGACTGAAATCCTGGTACGTCAGGACCTTCGACTTTCCGATCGACTTCTTGATCGCCTCAACGATCTTCGCTGCAGAACGTTTAGCCATACGTGTGATCTGCCTCCCCGGCATCAAAGGAAGAGCTATCTATCAGAGGAAAGCCCGCTAAGGAGCTGCGCAAGTTCCTGCCTTCTGATGATGGCCTCTGTGGCCCGTTCTTCATCACCGGTCAGCTCAGCCGCGCGGATCTCCTTGTCCACATCTCGGATCTGACCCTCGATCTGGGCCTTTCTTATGACCCCAATATAGTCATCACACAACCTGCCGCCATCTCTCTCGACCGGATCCAGTACGGTCAGCTCAGTCAACAGCACTGCCAACGATCGATCGTCCCGCGGATCGACCAGAGCCGCAATATCGATCGGGTCTTCCGAAGCGGGGCCGGCCAGAATGCGCTCAGCCAGCATCCGAATTTCGGGGTGCGTCAGGTCGCTTGCTTCAAGACACGACCTCACCCGCTCCGCCCCTTCACCTCCCGCGAGCAGGAGTCCCAGGAGCCCCTTCTGGGCGATGTAGTGCGCGCCCGCGGTCTCGTAACCGCCAACGCCTTCATCTTGGCGCCCGGTCGAACCCGGACTCGCATCAGGACCAGCAGTCTGCCGCCCATTTCCTCCAACGGATCCGGGCGCATGCTCCCGCGCTCGCCCCCGCAACCTCTGCGCACCGCGGCCGCGAAGTTGCCTCTCCGCCCTCCGGCGTTCATAGACACGCGCCACGGCCGCCGGCCTCAAGGAAAGCGCGGTGGAGATCTTCTCCAGCATCAGCTCTGCCTTGAGTGAATCCTCAATTCCCACAACTGTCTCTATGAGATTTCTGGCTGCTTTCTCCCGGTCATCCGAGTCGTCTGTGGGATTGAGAGAAACATAGAAATCGATGAAGTCCTGCGACGAGGTCAGCACCTCTCTAAGCGCATCGGCGCCTGCTTGCCGCACATAGGAGTCGGGATCCTCCCCACCAGGAAACGCCGCCACCCGTACTTTGAGACCAAGCTGAACGAGTGTCTCGGCAGCGCGCGTCGCTGCCGATATCCCGGCTTTGTCACCGTCGTAAGCGATGAACACCTTGTCGGCGTACTTCGCGATGGTCCGAGCCTGTTCGTCCGTCAATGCGGTCCCGGCAGATGCGACCACATTGTGAAACCCGGCCTGGTGCAAACTCAGAAGATCCATGTAGCCTTCTACGAGTATCGCTTCCCGGGAGAGCCTGATCGCCTGACGCGCCTGAGAGAGACCGTAGAGGTAGTAGCTCTTCCGGTAGAGATGAGTCTCGGGGGAGTTCAGGTACTTCGGCTCCTGATCGCCGAGCGACCGCCCACCGAAACCGACCGGCCTGTTGCCTGAGGACAGAAGAGGGAAGATGAGACGTTCCCGGAATCTGTCGTAGAACCCACCTCCGTCCCGCTCGACAACGAGCCCGGCCGACACGAGAGCGGAATCAGCGACTCCCTTGCGACGCGCAGCCTTGAGAAGGTTGTCCCATCCTGCCGGCGCATACCCAATGGCAAACGCCGACATGACGTCGGAACCCAGAGCGCGTTTCTTCACGTAGTTTCTTGCTTCCGTGCCGGCATCCCCCTCGAGACACGAGCGGTAGAACGCGAGAGCCATCTGATTCGCCACTACCGCCGGGTCGTCCTCGGCATCGATTCGTTCGCTTCTGCGGTCGGGAAGCGCGATACCGGCCCTGTGGGCCAGTTCACGGAGCGCATCGACGAAACCTATCTTCTCATATTCCATCAGGAAGGTGATCGCGTTGCCACCCACTCCACACCCAAAACAGTGATAGATCTGACGGGCTGGGTTCACATTGAAAGACGGTGTCTTCTCCTGGTGGAATGGGCAGAGCCCCTTGAAGTTGCCTCCCGCCCGCTTGAGCTGGACGTGCTCCGATATGACGTCGACGATGTCGTTCGCCTCGCGGATCCGGTCGATCAGCTCATCTGAAATGCGGTTGGCCACTGCCCGTCTACTCTCCCTATTTCAGTTCCACCACAGTCACACCCGTGTCTCCCTCGCCCCATCGGCCGAGCCTGAACGACTTGACGGCAGGCGATCCTTTGAGCACCTCCTGCGTCCGCGTTCTCAATGCCCCTGTGCCCTTGCCGTGAACGATGCGGACTACGGTGATCCCCTGCATAACGGCGGTGCTCAGAAATTTGTCGATCGAGTCTTCCACATCATCGGTCGTCATTCCCCTCAGATGCAGCTCTATTGCAGGCTCCGCGTCGTCCAGACCCTCAAACGTGACGCTCGGAGTGCCTGCGCGCTTCACATCCGGTACACCTGCTTCCCTCAGCTCGTCGGCTGCGACATCGAGGATGGCGTTCTTCACACGAACCTGAACCTTGCCCTTTCGGTCCGGAAGACTCAGCAGTTTGCCCACGCGCCCGGCCAGCCGGACACGCATACCGATCTCGAGTCCGTCGAGTTTCGCCCCTTCATCCACCGGCGGCTCAATCTCTTGGGCAAGCTCCTCAACCACCTCCGCCCTTTCGCGGCGCAGCTTCTCCCGCGCCGCCTTGATGGTCTCGCGGGCGGCATGACTCTCTTTAAGCTCCTTCACAGTCTCCTCAACGAGGCCCTGCGCCCGAGAGAGAATCTCCCGCGCTTCAGCAAGCGCTCCGCTACGGATCTGCTTGCGTTCGTCCCTGACACCGGCAAGCCGTTCTTCGTAATCAGAGGTCAGAAGCCTGGCCTTGTCGCGCTCGATCTCAACAGTGGTGAGCGTATCATCAAGGCGCCTCCCGCGCTCAACAAGATCGGCCAGAAGCCCATCGATCCTGGCCATGCCGCCGTCACGAAGTTCGCGCGCTCGCTCGAGCACGTTTGACGGAAGCCCAATTGTCTCGGCGATCGACAGAGCATGACTCGACCCGGGAACATCGGGAACGAACCGGAATGTAGGCTCCAGCGTCCCGGGGTCGAACGCCATCGAGCCGTTAACCATACCCTCATGCTCGTGGACGTGGGTCTTAACGGTGCCGAGGTGCGTCGTAGCTATCGTGTGAACGCCCCTGTCGGTCAGCTCCTCGAGGATAGCTATGCCAAGGCTGGCTCCTTCGTCCGGATCGGTCCCAGCACCCAGCTCGTCCATGAGGACAAGCGTGTGCACGTCTGCCTCTCGAAGGATCTCGCCAATGATCCTGAGGTGAGAGGAGAAAGTCGAGAGGCTCATCTCGATCGACTGCTCGTCGCCGATGTCGGCATGGAGTTCCCGGAAAATCGAGAGCTCTGTGTCGGCTCCGGCCGGAACATGGAGTCCCGACTGCGCCATCATGGTCAGAAGGCCAACGGTCTTGAGAGTCACCGTCTTCCCACCGGCGTTGGGACCAGAGATAACGAGAGTCGATTCCACCCCACCAAGTTTGAGGTTCAACGGGACGACTTCGGCTCCGCTCTTGCGGGCAACAGCCGCGAGCACGGGATGTCGACCGTCCAGGATCCCTATTCTGCCATCGGTATTCAGCTTCGGCCTGACCGCGTCGAGGTCGCGCGACAGAAGTGCGGTGGCCCTGTAGTAGTCCAGCTTGCCGAGAAGCCTCAGCGAGTGAGTGATTGCACCGGATTCAGCACCTACCATGGCAGTCAGCGCGCTGAGGATCCGGTGTATCTCCTTCTTTTCGGCTGCGGTGAGTTCAGCAAGCTCGTTGTTGAGCGGAACGGTGTCCATTGGCTCCATGAAAACTGTGGCGCCAGTCGACGACTGATCGTGCACGATACCCTTGAGCTTCGACCTGGATGCGAGCTTGACGGGCAGCACGAGACGTCCGTGACGGATATGAACGGCCGCTTCCTGGATGGAGTCCTTCTCAAGCTCCCGCTTGATTATTTCCTGAAGCTTCTCGTTCAACCGGATCCGTGTCTGCTCCATTGCACGGCGGATTTTCCCAAGCTCCCTGCTCGCGGAGTCCTTGACCTCCAGTGCAAGCTCGTCCACAGCCAGTTCAATAGCGTCCTCTATCTCCTTGCTCGGGTGAAGCCCCTCAGCCAGCGACCAGAGGGCCGGTGATCTCTCAGATCGTTCGGCGACATAGTTGCGGAGACTCCGTATGATCTGAAGCGTCGCTCGCACGGCTGCGAGCTCCTCACACGTGAGCGCAGCTCCCTCTGTCGTGCTCCACTCGACCGCACGACGGGCATCGATCGCGCCTTCCAGCGGAAGTCTGCCGCCCTCGTCCATGAGCGAACGGATATCACCCGTGATATCGAGAGCCTGCTCGATCGATACAACGTCGACAGTAGGAGACAAAGCCGCCGCCAGTTCAGCGCCTGGCTCGAAGGAAGTCCTTTCGACAAGCATCTCTACGACCTTGTCGAACTCAAGGACATTGCGCGCGTGTGTATTCATTCACTCGCTTCTTCTTGGTGCAGATATGGTTCGGGGGTCTTCAGGCGCCGATACTAGTGCCCGTATCGCCTGAAACCGGAACAATCGATCACGTCGAACTTCGTCCTGGCGGTCTTCTCCACGCCGTCCAGAAGGAGGTTCATTCCAAGCGTGTCACTGGCGATATGCCCTGCGATCACGACGTTGATGTGATTCTTCTTGGCTTCTTCCCGGTTTTTCTCTGAGATGTGCATGCCGACGATCGTCCCAATGTCGGATGTGTTGGCCAGCTTCTCGAACGCCTTCTCAGATCCGCCTGTGCCGCCTGTCATATCGACGAAAACACGGCCGGTCCGCCGTTCCTTGCTGCCAACAAAGATTCTGAGACCAGCGCCTGCCTTTTCGGCTTCGGCATACTCGGGTATATCCCGGAGCGCAGTGAGTATTTCACCGACGGTCTCGATCTTCTCCTTGTCGAAGAACTTCTGAAGGTATGCGGCCACGCAGTTGTCGGCCGCCGTATGCGTACAGATCATGGGGATATCCAGGATACGGGCCGCATCCACCGCCCGCATGTGATTGGTGGGCATGACGCCTCGCTCGACCTGCTTGATGCGCGGTGAGAGTATCCCCTCTGCAACGTTGATGGGCACTCCGTAGCGCGCCAGGATCTCGGCCTGCATTGGCATGACGCGGCTCAGATTGGCCAGCGCCACACCCTCGGGATGATGGGCCCAGACGAGGTCGACGCGTTTGCCCTTCTCGCGGAGTCTGTCGGCAATGAGGAGTTCGCCGACTTCCATGTCGATGCCGACCATGACGCTCTTGATCTCGGTGCTGTCCTTGCCATAGAGGATCCTGGAATCGGCGTAGGGATTCGTAAGACGGTTGGTATCGAATCGCTTTTTCTCCGCAGCCTTGAGACTGTCGTACTCCTTCTTGACCCTCTTCAGCTCGGCGCTGACGCTGGCTCTACCCCTCAGATCGTTGTCGATTCCAACCTTCACCGTAGCATCGTAGAGCTTGCGAAGCTTCATCTGGTTGCATCTCCTCAAGTAGGTCTTGTTCAGGTTGGAAACGGAATCAGTCCTCGGTCACCGTGGCCAGCGCGACCTGCACCAGCCCCTTAACTACTTTCCCATCCGCCCGTCCCTTCACCTTTGGCATGACCGCCTTCATGACGAGACCCATCTCGCCGGGTGTGCTTGCCCCGACTTCTGCCACAGTCTCCGCCACGATGGCAGCGAGTTCACTCTCCGCCAGAGCCTCCGGCAGGTACGCGGTCACGACATCAAGCCCGGCCTTCTCGTTCTCAACAAGATCGAGACGCCCGGCTGATGTGAACTGCTCCAGCGATTCGCGATGACGTTTCGAGAGTCTCGACAATACCTCTATGGCGTCCTCGTCTTTCAGAGAACGTCCCAATTCGATCTCACGATACTTCATCTCAGAACGCACGAACCTGATGGCACCCAAGCGCCCCTTCTCCCGGGCTTTGGCCGCCTTGATCATGTCGCTCTGCAATTGCTCCAGGATGCTCATTTGTGCTCCCCGGAACCAGGGTGATACTACCTGCGCTTGTCCTGCTTGACCTTAAGCTTGCGCAGCTTCCGCTTCGCAGCGCTCTTCTTCCTCTTCTTGCGCTCGCTCGGCTTCTCGAAGTGTGAGTGCTTGCGCAGATCGGAGAGGACCCCGGCCTTCTCGCACCGCTTCTTGAAGCGGCGCAGTGCGCGCTCAAAAGACTCACCGTCCTTGACTCGGACACCCGGCATTCAGTGTTCACCCCCTCAAGGGCTTTCGGGTTGGCGCCAATACAACCAGTGGTCACACCCGCACACACACGTATCCGCTCATCCCGACGCGGACACGCACAGGAGGTGTAGATGCTAGAACAGCAAAGTTTATCTACCCGTGGAGTGGTTGTCAACCGGTTTCTGCCCGTGTTCCACCGGCATGAAATCACCGTCCGGCACTGGCACGGGCTCCTTTTCGATGAGCGCTGCTCGCTATGGGAGAAGCCCACCCCTCTCCGAGGACACCATGGCAGCAATAGCCGCGGCCGCCCAGTCCGCCTTGAGAATGCGCCGCCCGGCGCTCACGGGCGCGGCTCCGAAGCCTTTCAGCATCTCGACCTCATCCCCGGACAGCCCACCCTCGGGCCCAACGATCAGCAGGATCGACTCAGGGGAATGTCGGCGCGGAGATCCTACGACGTCACGAGGGGCACTGTCCCTCACACGTACCCTCAGAGCATCCGCGAGACCGGCGGCGCTCTCTTCCTCCCAGGCAATTAGCGCAACGTCTGCCTCATGAACCATCGATTCGAACCCCACGACCTCGTGCGGCGACTCGATGAGTGGAAGAAAGACACCGCGCGATTGCTTAGTGGCGGCGGCAGCAATCCCGCGCCACCGATCGAGCCTGGACTCAAGCGCGTCGGAAGGAATGCGACCGATCGAACGCTCGGTACTCAAGGGAATGATCCGGCCGACTCCAAGCTCCGAACAACGCCGGATGACATCGTCAAACGCCCTTCCTTTGAGCAGCGCCTGAGCAACCGTAAGCAGAACACCGTCAGACCGCGAGTACTTCCGGGTCTCGATGCACGTAGCCCTCACCACTCCCCCGCCGGATTCGGCAACCGTCCCGAGCGCTTCCATTCCTTCGCCATCTATTACGCGGACCGTATCGCCGGGACGCACGCGTAGCACGTCGGCAGCATGATGCCCCTCAGGACCGTCTATGACTACGTCGGCGCCACCAATGGCGCCCGGAGGAACGAGGAACGTAGTGAGTCTCCAGATCGAATCGTTGTCGAGCTTCATGGCGCGTCCTGGTAGATTCCCGAAACCAAATGCTCTGCCGTTGCGCGGCTCACGGTTTATCGCTCTTGAGTCCCGTCTCAAGCTTCGAGGTCACTTCCTTTACAACATGAGGAGCCAGGATCTCACGCTCGGATATGAGATAGGCGGCGACCCGCTTCGGATGTGCCTTGGCCATCCCCCTTAGTGCCCAGGAGACGGCCTTTGTTATCATTGCCTCGCGCTCCGCCTTAACGACATCGACGAGTTCGAAAGCCAGGTTGGAGGCCGCGGAGTCATCGTGGTTCCGGTTCAGGGGAACCGTGGCCACCAGTGCGAGACGGCGGCTCCACATGTCGCCGTCAGAGATGAGAGTCCGAAGGTGATCCAGACGAGCATCTGGGTCGGCTGCGATCCATGGAGACAACACCCACATGGCCAGCCCATCACCGACCTCCCAGTTGTCTACTTTCCTCCGCCAGCGGTCGAGATCTTTCCACGCCAGATCCGGGATCCAACGCTTGTAGCGACTGAGAATGTACACGGCGAGCAAGCGCTCCTCACGCGACTTCCCTTCCCAGAACGCCTCTATGAGTTCCATCACATCGACACGGGTTGCTGTCTTGTGTGCGCGCTGCCAATCGGCGGCCGCCTGCCTGAGCACCGGCACACGCACACCGAGAATTGTAAGACCGGTCGGAACGATACTACCCATTGCCTTCCGGTACTTCGCATCGACGTGCTTACCAACTCCATCAAGCAACGCCCGTTTCTCTCTCTTCACATCCATAGGCAGCGCCCGTCTCTCTCTCCTCACATCCATGTCGACATCAAGACAGCTTCGCTCTCATGAACCTATAGGTCAGGTACCCTACACCACAAGCCAGAACGAGTGCCATCGCCGTTCCGTACACGAGTCCCGTCCACGCGTAAGTGTACCTCACCGCCATCGTGTAGAGAGAGACATTCACAGTTGCGCCTACCATGATGGCCTTCCCCATCGCCCGGGAGAAATCGGCTCCTCCCGCGTGATAGGTGATCACGAGAGTTGAGATGAACATCATAGGGAAGATGGCGAAGACGCCGCCGTACACAGGGCCACCGAGCTTGCCCATCAGAACTGCGAACGAGATGAGAGCTCCGCCGAAGAGAGCCCGGAATGCGATTTGAGTGTGCGAATACGTCACTCTAACCCCGGGACGGGAGGGGATTGTCATCAGCTTCTCGACCACGAGGTAGCAGGCCGGGGCGATGAGAGCCCATCCGGCGACTGAGATCCAGAAATGCTGAATGTCGAGCGCCAAGAGGACGCTGGCCTGAACGGACCAGATGACCAGCGCGCTCGTGAGAGCCACTGCAAGGCCACGCCGCGCCAGAAGAAGATAGACGATCATGAAAACGCCGTTCAGAGCCATCGCCAGCGGCATGACCGTGGTCGCCTGGATCGCGGCAAGCGGCGTCTGGGTAAGACCGATAAAGAGAAGTGCCACGGCAACCGTGGACGGGAACCCGGCGATGACACCGCCGACCTTGCTGCCGTATCTCTCGGCAACAACCGTGCTTAGAGTGACCCAGGCGCTTCCCACGATAAAGCTGAGGCCGAGCTTGTACCAGAATATTGAATCCATACGCAGTGAGACTCCGAGCCAAATGAACTAGCCGAGAGGAGAAAGAACTCCCAGCTGCACGGCGAAGCAGCGGGATGGCGAAGAGACTACTCCGACTCGTGGTAGCTCTCAACTATCGCGCGCACCTCATCAATCTCAAACCCGTGCGTACGACGGAGTCTACCCAATCGTTCATCAATAGATACGGCCGGCGACAGCCCGAGCTTCTGCAGGAGATACGTAGCAGGAACACCGGAGAGCTCCTCGATATCTCTCAATGTCATGGAGCCATGGATATCATACTCGAAGCTCGCGCCATGGACATCGTGCTCGACATCTGCGGCCTCCGCGCGATCCAGCTCGATCTCCGCGGCCTCTCTCTGAGTCTGCTCACTGTCCGTCGTCTCCGTTTGAAACTGCTCGACATCTGCGGCCTCCGCCTGAACCCGCTCCGATCGGCCCCTGCGAGGCGCTTCTCCACCTTTCTCAGCAGGTGCAAGGAGTGGAATTGCTGCCAGCGCCAGAACCGCCAGCGTCACGATCACCGCCAACCATATGCGGCTTCCGGCCCGACTCCCCCGGCTCCCCTTTGTCACTGAGACGATCCACCCCCAGTGAAGAAGGATGTGAGCGACAACCACCACAAGGAATGCGACGCCCAGCCAGAAATGGACGTGTCCCCACGCGTGGCGATCCATACCCCATACCTGGAAGGTGTAGCCCGAACCAGACGGGAGCACGAACCGCATGATCGCGCCTGTAGAAACCAGAAATGCCATCGCGACAAATCCTATCGCGTCGATGACGTAGTTGAGCGTGTTGCGCTTCATGTGGATTCTCCCTTCTTTTGGGCCGCAGGTTACTCGCCTGCCTCAAGCGGCTTCAACGGGTGGATCATCTCGTAGATATCAGGATGCGCCTGTATGAAGTCCCAGATATCATCGGGGCTTGCAGCTCCATGCGCCACTCCAAAATGCTTTCCGGCCTTCTTGAAAGCGTCCGCCACAAGCCACGAGCAGATCGGATAGCGCTTGCTTCTGGCAAGGCGTCGGAAAACATACGCGCCAAGAAACATCCAGTCGAGGAAGTGGGCAACGGCCTTGAAGTAGCCGTACGATTTCCCCACCTGCCTGAGAGCCTCATCCACAATGAGGTCTATCTGCTCATCCGTGAGGTTCATTGGGCGATAGATCGCCACAGAGTCAGTGCTTGGCGGACCGTACTTCGTCCAGAGCCCATGGTGCTTCACTGTGGTCACGGCTTCTACCATGTCGACATCCGTCAGAGGCCCGTCCTCCACGATCAGGCCCACATGATTGACCTGCGTACGGCTCTCCCCGATCGTGCGCGTGACAAAGCG
>JAUVLP010000125.1 GCA_030600655.1 Candidatus Eiseniibacteriota bacterium | reverse complement strand
TTCTTGCGAAGCCGTCTGGCATCTCTTCTCCGTCCGGTGTGGATTGACAATGCGTATCAGCGGGACTAGCATCCGCATGCATGCTTGGCGATACGTGACCAATCAAAGGGAGGGCACAATGTCAGCTCCGCGAAAGCGCGCAATTGCGTCGGTGGCCGGAATGGCTCTTGCCGTCGCTCTGACCGGACTCGGGTGCGCTGTGACCAACGTCGCGAAAGAACCGCCGGTGGCGGAACCGGACGTGACCTACCGGATGATAATCCTGAGCGACAGAACAGGGGGACACACGGAAGGTGTATACCCGTCCATCATCGATGAGATCAATCTGCTCAAGCCGGATATCGTCGTCACTGTGGGGGATCAGATAGAAGGTGTTACTGAGAACATGGAAGCTGCGAGCGCCGAATGGGACTCCGTGCTGGTGTTCCTGGGTGAGATCGAGGCTCCATACTATCTGACTGCCGGCAATCACGACATATGGAGCGATGAGTCCCGCTCCCTCTACACTCGGAAGACCGGCTTTGCGCCATACTACTCATTCGATCACAAGAACACCCATTTCGTGGTTCTCGACAACAGCAGGCTGGCATCGTGGTCGGATATCCCCGGAGAGCAGCTGACCTGGCTCACTCAGGATCTCAGTACCCACCGCGAGGCGGCAAGAACGTTCGTTTTCTACCACAAGCCGTTCTGGGAGGCCTCGACGGCGAACGGGCACGCTGACTGCGTCCACGATCTTCTCGTCGAGTACGGTGTTGATGCCGTTTTTACCGGGCACTACCATCATTACTTCGTAGGCGAATACGATGGGATCCTGTACTCGAGCATAGGCAGTTCCGGCGGTCATATGTACCGGCAGGATCGCCAGCCTGTCGCGCGAGGGGAGTTTTTCCAGTTCGCGTGGGTTACGGTTAGTGATGGTGGTCACGATCTCGCAGTCATACACGCGGGTAGCGTGTATCCGTGGGACGTCAATACGGTTGCGAACGAGCGGGAGATATCCAGGATCGAAGGCAGCCTCGTTTCCGTAAGCAGCGTTTCGTTGGCCGAAGTCGCGCATGAGTGGATGGACGTGACTGTGACAATTGCGAACGAAGGAATCGTCGCAGTCCGGGACGAAGCTGATTGGAGTCTCCCGGATGACTGGGTGGCCGACCCGGAGTCGTTCGATGTCGATGTAGCTCCCGGTGAGACAGGCGAATTTTCAGTCCGCATGCTCAACTCCGGGGAGCTCTATCCTGTTCCGGACTTCAGCGTGACGTATCCACTGACGAATGGAAGGGCCATTGAAGCCACCGTGCCGCTCCGTGTCGTGAGGTCCGCTTCTGCACACGAACTCCTGCCGGCTCCAAGGATCGATGCGGCAGCCGATGACTGGCCGGAGTCCGCCTTCATATCGAGATTCTACCCGGCTTACGAAGACTATGAGGTCGAGGGGAAGACAGCATTCGGCTTTGGGCATGACGCCCGCAACCTCTACGTGATGGTCGTCTGCGATGACCCGGAGGCGAAGAGTATTCAGGCCGCGGTCGAGAAGCGGGACGGCCCGGTCTACGCTGACGATTGCGTCGGTTTCTTCTTCCAGCCGGACCGAGAGGAGATGGTCGTCTACCAGGTGTACGTGAATCCGCTGGGCACGGTCTTCGACCAGAGGATAAGCTTCGACGAGAATATGCGATACACGGTCGATGCATCCTGGGATGGAGAGTACGAGATCGCATGCAGGATGACGGACGGAGGTTGGCGCGCGGAGATGAGGATGGCGTTCAGCGAATTCGGCGTCCGTGCAGGAGAGACCGCAATCTGGGGCCTGAACTTCCGGCGCAAGCAGCACCGAACCCAGTCTCAGGCCGATTGGCAGGTTCCGATAGACTACAATCCGAGGAGCTTCGGCGAACTGATACTGGAGTAACATGAGCGAGCGATTCGACCTCATAGTGGTGGGTGCAGGACCTGCCGGCAGCAGTTGCGCTGAGCGCGCTGCCAGGCTCGGTCTCCGCGTCGCGGTGTTTGAAAAGGAGACATTCCCACGCTCCAAGCCGTGTGCCGGTGGACTCACGTCGAGGGCTCTGGGGCTTCTCGGTTCATCCGCTAACAAGGTCATCCATCACAACATCAGAACCAGTGAGTTCTCGGTCGGCCCACGTGTGACGGTGAAATGGACCGGGCGCGACACGATTATCGCGACGACCACGCGCAAGGAATTCGATCAGTACCTTGCTGAGCGGGCGGTATCCGCGGGAGCGCGGGTGGAGTTCGGTGCTGCTGTCAATTCCGCCATCGACCTCGGCGCTCATGTGGAGATCATGGCCGGTTCGCGTAGCCTGAGCGCGGCATATCTTGTTGCCGCCGACGGTGTTCGGGGCCGTCTCATGGGCATGGCAGGCATGCCGCCGCTGAAGCTCTCCGGAGCGGCATATGCGCGGGTGTTTCCCAACACGTCTTCCGATCTTGAGCCTTTCCTCGACAGGGTGATCATCGATGCCACCGTGCGCGGGGGAGGATACGGTTGGATTTTCCCAAAGAAGGACCATCTGAACATCGGTGTCTGTGGCGGCGCCACGCTGGGTCCGGATCATGTTCGCGACGTCGACCGGTTTATCGAACAACACGGTCTTGGTTCCTGGAGGGTGGAAGGGCACTTCGCGCGGCCGACGCCGGCGGCGGTCGGTTCAGCGAGTCTCGCGAAGGGGCGTATCCTTGTTGTGGGTGACGCTGCCGGTCTGGCGGATCCAATTACCGGCGAGGGAATTTCCCATTCGATAGCGAGCGGCCGGATGGCGGCTGAAGCGATCCGGGAGGCGCTGGACGGTGGGGATGACGCGTCGACGACCTATCGTGGACGCGCAGTCGCTGAGATCCTGCCGGTGATCAGTCATTCGATTCGGCTGGGCAGGTTTCTGCACGCGCTCGGTCCTGGACCGCTAAGTGCCGGACTGAGAATTCCCGGAATGGCAGGACTTCTGGAGTTCTGGATGCCGCGAATGGGTCACGCTTCCGTGGGCGGCAGGCTGACGATCGATGCGTCCAGCCGCGGGAGACGGACGGCCCCGCACGTGAAGAGCCCCACCTGACAGGGTGGGGCTCTTCCGCAGGACAGACTGGTACTCGACGCGCGATCGGGCGGGGGGACACCACGAAACGCGGGCCGTGCGCTGGATCTACCTGCTGGATCTACCTGCTGGATCTACCTGTAGAGCGCCTTGATCGCGGACCAGGACCGGTTCTCAACGGGGACCGCGTTGTCGATCCAGATATACATCCCGAAGTTCCAAGTGTGCAGTGTCTCTGGGCAGTTCACAGTGAAAGAACCGTTGTAGCTGCCGGTGCCGGCGTAGCCCTCGTAGATACCAGTGCCCTGCCGGATGATAACGATGCACCCACTGAAGCTTCCAGCACAGAATTCATCGTCATCGAGAACGCCATCATTGTTGTCGTCCGTCACGAGCATCTGTATGGTGCAGACGCCCGTCATGGTTCCACCGAAAGTATCGTCGACGATGTAGAGCGAACTCTGTTCAGGGAGGCCGTGGTTGACGTCGATGTATCCGATCCAGTAGCCGGGCGTTCCGGGCGTGTAATTGCCTGCGAAGAATGTGTCCCAGAAGTACTGCGTTCTGGCAGCCGTCATCGAGACATCCGGCCAAAGAGCATCCGGAATCGTGATGGTCCAGGAACCATCAGTGATGTCGCCACCGGAGTCCATGGCGCCGGTGAACGTCGGGGGACTGTCATTGATGAAGTCGCCGTAGCCGGTTCCGAAGAACCAAACGTAGATCGGTTCGGCTGGGGCCGCTGCGGCCACGAGCAAGATCAGTGCGAGCGTAAGCAGCATGCGCATCTGTGACTCTCCTCTCTGTCGCCTGAAGGGCGCGTGAGGGGCCTTTGTTTGCAGAACGCTATAGCTGACGGGGCTCGCAACCTCAGCACGATGGGCAGTATAGCGTGTGTTGGTGGATATGTCAAGTGGTTATGGTAGGAATGTGCAGGCTAACCGCAAGGAGCCCGTTGTCTGTGATGGGCGCCATGAGCGTTGCCTCATCATTGATTTTCTGCCTCAGCTGTGCTATTATTGGAAATTGGGACCTAATCGATTACGCATCGGCAGTTCCACCATGAAGGGAGCCGACGATCATGGGCTATGTCTCAAAATCCTCTGTTGCAGTTCTGACAGTGGTTGGTCTTCTGCTTAGCTTTGCAGCAGGAGTTACGGCGGTGAGCCCGGATGGACCGTACATTCAGGCCAGGGTTGAGTTCGCGTCGATGGCGGACTGGTATCGGTTCGTGAACATCGAAGGCATGGACGTTATGAAGTCCAAGCCGGGGCTGATGGTTGAGATCGTCACGGACGCCGCCCAGATCGAAGAACTCCGTGGACTCGGATTCGGGGTGGAGGTAGAGATCGAGGACATGGCAGCGTTCTATGCTTCACGTCTTCGCGGTCCGAATTTCGGTGAGTTCCACACCTTCTCGGAGACGGTCGACTTCATAGACAATCTCACCGCCACATATCCGTCGATCGTTGGTGAGAAGATAAGCATCGGTACGAGCATCGAGGGCCGCGACATCTGGGCGATCAAGATCTCCGACAACCCGAGCGTGGACGAGACCGAACCTGAGATCCTCCTCGATGGGCTGCATCACGCGCGGGAACCCATTTCGGTCGACGTCCTTCTTCACTACATGACCTGGCTGACCTCGAACTATGGGACAGATCCGGAAGCTACGTTCCTCGTAGATAACCGGGAAATCTGGTTCGTCCCTGTCGTGAATCCGGACGGCTACTGCTACAACGAGCTGACGGATCCGGGCGGTGGGGGGATGTGGCGGAAGAACCGGCGCGACAACGAGGGCTCGTCCTGCTACGGAGTGGATCCAAACCGCAACTACGACTACGAGTGGGGTGGGGTGGGAAGCTCCGGTGATCCGTGCAGCGAAACCTATCGTGGTACGGTCCCTCATTCGGAGCCTTGTGTTCAGGCGTACGTGAGCTTTGTTGAAGCACGAGAATTCGTCACCAACATCACATTCCATTCGGTCGCGGGCATGGTTCTCCTGCCATGGGGTTACACGAATGACCATACGCCCGACGACGCGACGTTCCGGGTGCTTG